>JAXHTF010000099.1 GCA_034211275.1 Acidobacteriota bacterium | reverse complement strand
GGAAAACTCGCTGCGCTCGGACAGTTCCGCGCGTTTCTCCGCGCCGGTTCCTGCCGGCGGCGGGCGCCTCGGAGTCCTCGCTCTACTCGTCCCAGGACACTCCCTGGGTACTGTTTCTTCCGCGGCGAGGCCGAGTCTGAGGGTTGTGCCGGGAGTTCGTGCCTGGAATTCTCCAAGCCCGGGTCGTTCTTCGATAGTCTTCGAGGGCCACCGCCGCGGTGGGCGCAATGAAAAGTTCGAGTGAGAAGGGAAGAAGAGAGGAGAGGCCCATGGGAGTGCCATTCATCGATCTACGACGCTTCGAGGACGGATTCCTCGAACGCTGGGCGGAGATCTGCCGGGACATCACCGAGAACACCCGCTTCGTCGGTGGCCCGGACGTAGAACAGCTGGAGCGCAACCTGGTGCAGCGCACCGGGGCCGCCGCCGCCGTTGCCTGCGCCAACGGCACCGACGCTCTGCAGCTGGCGCTGCGGGCAGTGGGAGTGGGGCCGGGGGACGTGGTGGCGATTCCCGACGCCACTTTTTGGGCTACCTTCGAGGCGGTGATCAACTGCGGCGGACGGCCGGTGACCGTGGATATCGACCCCGACGACCTGCAGCTCGACCTCGACCTGCTGCGCCAGGCCCTCGACCACTACCAGCCCAAGGCGGTAATCCTTGTGCATCTCTACGGCTGGGGATCGGGAAAGCTCGCAGAGATCCGCAGCCTGTGCCGGGAGCGGGAGATTCCACTGGTGGAAGACGGTGCTCAAAGCTTCGGGGTGACCTACGGCGGCGAGTCCATCTACCGCGATGCCCTCATCTCCACCATCTCCTTCTACCCCGCCAAGGTCCTGGGGGCCTGCGGCGACGCCGGTGCGGTGCTGTGCTCCGATGCGGAGATGGCGGATCTCGTACGGCGCCTGGGAAACCACGGGCGCTCCGACCACTACCAGCACGCCTGGGTGGGGTGGAACAGCCGCATGAGCGGCTTCGACGCCGCCTTCTTGAATCTATCGCTGGAGCATTTCGACCGGCGCCTGGAGAGCCGCCAGCAGCTGGCAGCGCGCTATCGGCAGCGCCTGCCGGAGCTGGGAGTGCGGGTGCCGGCGCTGCCGGCGGGCTATGAGGAGAACGGCTACCTCAACGTCACGCTGCAGGATCCGCAGCGGCGGGATGCGGTGGAGGCGGTGCTGCGGGACGCCGGCATCGGCACCGGCCGGGTCTATCCCGGCAGCATGTCCACCCAGCCCGGGGCGGAAGGGCATCTCCACGGCGCCATCGGTGGGGAGCGGGCCGAGGAGCTTTCCCGCAGCGTCCTCAATCTGCCCCTCTTCGCTTATATGGGCGAGGCGGAGCAGGACGAAGTGCTGACGGTGCTGGCGCGGGCGATGGAGAAGGCAGCGGCTGGTTAGCAGAGACGGGCGCCGATGCGCTCAGATGCGCATGGACTCGTCGCCCTTGAGCAGGATCGGACCGGTGGGCCGGGGGCCGTGGGGCTCGTCCGCCGGCTCCAGGGAGACGGCGACGCCGCGGGTGCCGTTGGGCATGGTCAGGTCGCGCATCTCGGCGGGCTGGCCGGCGGTGACCTGGAAGGTGCGGGCGTCCACCGGGCCATCGGCGGTGAGGAACCACAGATGGTACTCGCGGCCGTCGGGGGCCGGTTCCAATCCCTGGAGGTTGACGTACCAGCGCTGATGGTCGGAGCACACGTACATCACGCCGCGCACCCGGGACTGCTGCAGCGAAGCCTGCTGTGGCCGGATGGGATAGAGCCGGGCAGCGGTGGTGGTGATCATGGTGAAGCGCTGGCTGAGGTCGTCCAGCTGTTGCTGGAGCCGCGCTACCTCGGTGGCGGTGGCTTCCGGACCCGCCGCCGAATTCGGCCCCAGGGTGTCGCCGAGGGTGGCGAGGGCGACCTCCTGCTGGCTCAGGCGCTGGTTGAGGCTGAAGGCGAAGAGGCCGAGACCGAGGACGCAGAGAGCGAGCACCGCGGCGGCCAGCCGCCAGGGCCACACCAGGGCTCCGCCGGCCGGAGGAGCGGGGAGCCGCCGGTTCTCCGAGGAACGCCGGGCTTGCGAGAGATCCGCCACGGTGGCGGCTTCTGCTGAGTCCGAGGTCTGCGATGCTCCCCGCACCCGGTCCATCACCTGCTGGCGCAGGGCCTGGGGCGGCGTCTCGGGTTCCAGGGCGTAGGGCAGGAGGGCCAGGGCCTGCAGATGGCCGCGGACTCCTTCGGAGCGCAACTCCTCGTCCGCAGACGGGCCGTCTTCTTCCAGCGCTGCCAGGACCGCTTCCAGCAAGGCGTCCTGGGAATTCGTTTCGGCGCTCATAGCAGTTCCTTCATCTCACCTTCCAGGGCCTTGCGCAGCTTGCGCATGGCGAGGAGGGTCCGGGTCTTCACCGTGCCCAGGGGGATGTCGATGGCGGCGGCGATCTCGCTCTGGCTCAGGCCGCTGTAAAACGCTAGCTCCAACACCTGACGCTGTTCCTCCGGCAAATCCGCGAGGGCGGTGGAGAGTCGTTCCCGCCGCTCGTTCATCAATACGGTTCCGGAGGCGGTGGCGGATGCATGTTTTTGCACCGGAGTTTCCACCTGGTAGGCGTCGAGGGTGCGGTCGCGACTGCGCTGGCTGCGCAGCCGGTCGATGGCTCGGCTGCGGGTCAGGAGCACCAGCCAGGTGGTCACCGCGGAGCGGCTCTTCTCGTAGCGGTGCGCCTGCTTCCAGACCTGCAGCATGACCTCCTGGAGTACTTCCTCGGCATCGCCGTCGCGGCGCAGGATGCGGCGGGCGAGGCCCAGCAGCAGCGGCGAGTAGCGATCGTAGAGCTCCCCGAGGGCCTCCCCGTCGCCGTCGGCGATGCGGTGGATCAGGTTGCGCTCTTCGGCGGCGCTAGATGTTTTGTCAGCGGAGTTTTCGCTCATAGTCGAGCTCGTGGACCGATGCCGGCGCAGAATACCACGGGCTCTCGGCGGAGGCAGCTGGTGGCTCGGAAGTCGTGGCCCCGGGGATGGAGACTCGGGTCTTGGCGTCCTCGTAGAGCGCCGCCAGCGTGCCGGCGGCCCACGGTACCGTCACCAGAGCGCCGATTCCCAGCAGTGCCAGGCCGCTCAAGGCCAGGGCGCCGCAGGCCAGCCCGTGGCCGAGGCATCGCCAGCGGCGGCCGTGGCTGAGGTCGGCGGCGGCTTGGAGAACGGCGTCCAAGGAGACTTCCGGCGGTGCTTCGGCGGCGATCAGGAAGACGAAGAGCCAGCGGGCGGCGGCGAGCCCCAGTCCCGCCACTGCTGCTGCGGCGCCCAAGCCCCAGGCCGCGCTCTGCAGCAGCGGCGGCAGGTGGCGCCCCAGGGCCAGGACCAGGAGCCAGGGAAAGGCGAGAAAGCCGAGGAGGAGGTAGCCGAGCCAGAACAAGCCCAAGAAGCGCTCGTAGGTACGGAAGCCTCGGAAGAGGAGCTCGGCACCCACGGGCTGCCGGTGGATCAAGGCCAGGGCGAGGGCAGGCGCGCCGCCGAGCAGCGGGGCCAGGGCGAAGAGGATGAAGGCGATATTGGCCCAGGGCACCAGGCAGCCCGCCGCCACCAGGAGTCCGAGGCCTCCGAAGCTCGCCGCGGCGGCTATCGGCTGCCGGGCGACGGCCCTGGCGCCCCGATGCAGAGCACTGGCTAGGGATTGGGGAGCCTCGCCGGTCAAGAGCGAGCTCAAGAGCTCCCGGAAGGGGCCGCGCCGGGGAGCAGGTGGCCATCGAAGGCCAGGGGTAGCAACTCCCCGATGGTGGTGGCCTGGCGGCCATCTTCACCGAAGCAGAGCAGGATGGGCGTGTCGGGGGCGGCGAACTCGCTCAGCCGCTGGCGGCAGCCACCGCAGGGGGAGCAGGGCTCGTCCCCGGCGGTGACCACCACCGCCGCTTCGATGCGCTGTTCCCCCGCCAGCACCAGCGCCGCCAGCGCCGAGGTCTCGGCACACCAACCTTCGGGGAAGGAGGCATTCTCCACGTTGCAGCCGGCGTAGAGCGTTCCGGAGACCCCCCGCACACAAGCGCCCACGGGAAACTGGGAGTAGGGTGCGTAGGCTTTCGCCATGGCTTCCCGGGCGCGGCGGATCATCTCTTCGAGATCTTCCATGGAAGGAGACTATATCCAATCGCTGCTCGTACCCAGGATTGGTCCTAGATGGTACGCTCAGGCACCGCCGACGGCGGCGGAAAACCCCCGAAGATGACCGACGAAACCCCAGCCGACAGCCACCAGGTGGAGATCCTCGAGGAGCGGGAGCATTACCGCTTCCGTCAGCTCTTTTGGGTGCAGGAATCGCGGCTGCGCTTTCGTCACTTCGACGGCTCCTGGAGCCCCGAAGTCACACGGGTGACCTTCTGCCAGAAGGTCGCGGTGGCGGTTCTGTTGGTCGATGCCGAGGCGGATACGGTGGTTTTGGTGCGCCAGTTGCGGTTCCCGGTCCTCGAGCGCCAGCGGCATCGGGGCCAGCCGGACGGTGGCGCGTGGTTGCTGGAGGTGCCGGCGGGGTTGCAGGAAGCGGGGGAGAGCCTTGAGGAAGTCGCCCGGCGGGAGATTCTGGAAGAGACCGGCTATCGGGTGGAGCAGGGGCTGGAGGAGGTGATGGTCTTCTATCCCAGTCCGGGAGTGAGCTCCGAAGAGGTCCATCTCTTCCGGGCGGTGGTGAGCCCGGATCAGCGGGTGGAGGACGGCGGCGGCGTCGCCGACGAGCACGAGGACTTGGAAGTGGTGATCCTGCCGGTGGAGCGGGCCTTCGAGCTGCTGCGGCGGGGGGAGATCCGGGATGGCAAGACGATTCTGGCGCTGCAGCACTTGGCCCTCGAACGCCTCGATGGGGCCAGGTCGATGACAGAGAGCAGGGCCTCCAAAGAGACTGGGGCCTCGGAAAAGACCGGGGTCCGTGAGGATATGAGTCGGGTGAGGAGAGACGAATCTTGAGCAAGAGCGGAATCAAGCTTGGAATCTATGTGGACGGCGCCAACCTGGCGCGCAACGGCGGCTTTGGGATGCGTTACGACGTGCTGCGAGAGTTCGCCGGCCGCGACGGTGCCGAAGCCATCCGGCTCAACGTCTACGTCACCTTCGACGCCGAGCGGGCCCAGGACGATGGCCAGTACCGGCGCCGGCAGCTGGGGTATTTCTCCAGTCTGCGGGACTTCGGTTACAAGGTGATCGAAAAGGAAGTGCGCTGGTACCGGGACGAGTTGGGGAATCGGGTGGGCAAGGCCAATGCGGATCTCGAGATGGCGGTGGACGCGCTGCTCCAGAGCGCCAACCTGGATCGCGTGCTGCTGGTCACCGGCGACGGCGATTTCGTCCAGGTAGTGCGGGCGTTGCAGAACCGCGGCTGCCGGGTGGAGGTGCTGGCCTTCGACAATATCTCGTCGGAGCTGCGGCGGGAGGCGGACCTCTTCCTCTCCGGCTACCTGGTCCCGCAGCTGCTGCCACCGGAGGGCCGGGAACGTGCCGAGTGGGGGCGCATCGGCTCCCGGGTGCGAGGCTTGTGCTACAACCACTTTGATGAAGGGTACGGCTTCTTCCGCTACATGACCCGGGTCGGCCCGGGGCTGTGGATCACCGACACCCGCCAGCCCGGCTCTCTCTATCAAAGCGTCTTCTTCCACGACTCCCAGCTGCCGGAGCAGGTCAACGTTCGCGACTTGCCCAGTCGGAGGATGATCTTCGAATTCGAGCTAGCGCCGTCGGAACGCAAGGACGGTGGCGCTCAGGCGGAGAACATCACCCTCGCCGGAGCAATCCCCTGAACGACGCCCCCTTGCACCCTGGCCTTCCGGAGACCCTGTCATGACTCAATCGTCGCAGCCCACGCCCGAAGTCCCTACTTCTGAGAATAGCGCTCCCGAAAAGAGCGCCTCCGGGAGTGGACCCTCCGAAGTTCAGGCCCTGGCCGTGCTGGTGGCCACCGCCGGCGCCACCGCGCTGTGGTCCGGCCACCTGTGGAGTCAGCTGCTGCAATCGCGGGGAGGCGCTGACGTGGTGTGCGTCTTCGGGGGCAGCGACTGCGCTCAACTCTGGGATTCACGCTTCGCCACCGCGGTGCATCAGGCCACCGGCGTGCCGGTGGCGGGTTGGGGGCTGGCCTGGGGGCTCACCGCTCTGCTCCTGGCGCTGGTCGCCTTGATCTCGTCGGTGCGCCGGAAGCCGGCGCCGGGGGTGCGGGCGGCGCTGCCCTGGGCGGCGGCGGGGGGCGTCCTGGCGGTGGGGGCCCTGGTGGTGGTGAGCGGTGCCCAGGGGCAGTGGTGCAGCAGCTGCTCGGTGGTCTACTTTCTCACCGCGGTCTTCGCGGTGACGGTCTTCGCCTTCTTGGGAGAGCGCGGCCAACAGGGTTCAAAGCTTCAGGGATTGTTGGTGGTGTTGGCGGTCTTTGCCGGCTCCTACGCCCTGATGCTCTATCCCGGTCTGCGCACCCCCGCCGCCGGCGCCGCTCAGGAAGCTCTTCAATCAGCGCCTCGAAGTGGCGGCCTGGAGGGCTTTTTGACTGGCCTCACTCCGGATCTGCAGCAGGCCGTGAGCCAGGCCTTGGGGCGGCATCGGGCTGCAACGACTCTGCCCCAGCCGGAAATGCGGGCGCCGCTGGGAGACCCCGCCGCGCCCGTGCGCCTCACCGAGTTCACCGACATCCGCTGCAGCCACTGCGCCACTCTGCACCAGACCTTGGATGCGTTGTGGAACAGTGCTCCGAAGGGCAGCTTCGTGATCGATTCCCGGCACTTCCCCCTCGACGGCCGGTGCAATCCGCGCCTGCCCCCGCGGGACGGGGAGCCGGTGAGCTGTACCGCGGCGCTGGCGCGCATTTGCTTCGAAAGCCAGTCCAAGGAGCAGCGGGAGGCCTACGCCACCCGTCTCTTCGACGCCCAGCGAGAGCTCACCCTGGAGCAGGTCTTCAGCTTCGCCGAACCGGTCATGGACGCTGCGGCCTTGCGGCAGTGCGTCCAGCAGCCGGAGGTCCAGCAGAGCCTGGAGGACGATCTGGCCTTCGCCTGGCAGCACACTCCCCGGGGCACGCCCTTGGTGCTGATCAACGGCCGCGAGGCGGTTGCCTTCGGGCCCTTCCTCTACGCCATGATCCTCGCCGGAGGGGACCTCTACCACCCGGCCTTCGAGCAGCTGCCGCCGCCTTCCCTGACGCCTCCTGGCTCGTGACTGTCTCGTCTTTCCCCCCTCGATGCACTCCCTACGTAACGAGGGAAGGCCGGAACCGATTTCCGTTTCCGTCCGCCGGGCGGCGGTGATGCTTTTCAGCTTCACCGTTTTGTTGCATTCCTGCTGGCTCGGATTCGGCTTTCCTGCGGGAGAGGGGAGATCGTAGTTGAAGCTGGAGAGTACCTTGGGGCCGCAACCCGAGCATCCACAGGGGTGGTCTCCCGGCTTCGGAGGTAGTCGCCGTTCCGGGTGGGATCGAAGGGGGAGCGGCTGATGATTCTCTTCCCCGGGCAGGATCCCTCCACCTCCCGCCGTAAGAGATCCTCCAAGTCCTGGTCCCACCGTCCCCTGAAGCTGGCAGCGGCTCGCGTTGAGGACGCCGATGGCGTTCCCCTCACCCTCGCCCAGCAAAGGCTTTGGCTCCTCGAACAACTTTCGCCGGCAGGCCGCTCTCACCAATGGGTGGTGGCCTGGGAGCTTTCCGGTGCCCTCGACCCCAGTCGTCTGGAGGCGGCCCTGGCGGTGGTGGTGGAGCGCCACGAGATCCTCCGCAGTAGTTTTTCCACCTCCGAGGACGGTCCGATCCAGCGGGTGGGCGGGGGCCGGCACCGCTCTCACGAGCCTCGCCGTCAGCCTCGCTGCCGGCGCCTGGACCTCAGCCGGCTGGATCCTGGCCGGGCTCGTATCGAGGCGGTGGCGTTGGCCCAGACTCTCCCTGGAGTCTCCCTGCAGGCGCGGCAGCCGCGGCTGGTGCGCTCCCTGCTGTTGCACCTCGATGCCACGACCGCCCTGTGGATGGTGGCGGTGCCGGCGATGGTCTTCGACGAAGGCTCCGCCGAGATCCTCGGCGCGGAGGTTCGGGAGCTCTACGGTGCCTTGGCGGAGCGCCGATCGTCCAATCTCAGCCCGCCGCCGATTCAATTCGCCGACTTCGCCATTTGGCAGCGCCAATTCCTCGACGGCGACGAAGCGGAGCAGCACTTGGACTTCTGGCGCCAGCATCTCCACGGCTGGCCCGCCGCCGCCGGGTTGCCGGCGGACCGTCCCGCCGCCCGCCAGACCGGGGCCCTCGCCGCCACCGCCGACCGCATTCTGCCGGCGGAAACCGCCCAGGCTTTGGCCTTCTTGGCGGCCCAGGTCTCCACCCCTGCGGTGCTCGTCGCCAGCCTCGGCGCGCTGCTCAGCCGGCTGACGGGGAGGGATCGCCAGATCATTGGCTGGGAGCTGGCGGCCCGCCCGGTGCCGGAGCTCACCACCCTCGTCGGTCCTCTCGCCAACGCCGTACCGGTGCCGACGGCGGTGATCGGCGGTACCTCCTTCGACCAACACCTGGAATCCGTTGCCCACACCCTGCAGCAAGTGCAGGACCGCGGTGACCTTCCCTACGATCGCTTGTTGGAGGAGCTGCGCCCTGAACGGGACCGCCGCTCGGCGCCGCTGGCACCGGTGGCTCTGGTGGTGCGCCGCCACGGTCGGCAGCCGCCCAGCGCCGGCGGCGTGGTCTTCCGGCGCACCAGCGTCGGCCGCCGGGCTCGCCGGGGGCATCACGAGCTGGTGCTGGAGCTGACTTTGGGGCAGTGGGTGGAGAGTCGCTGGCTCTTCGATGACGGCCGCTTCGACGCCGGCACCGTCGAGCGGCTGGCGGAGACCTTTCAGCGTTTCCTGGCGGCGGCGGTGACCGACCCCGCCGCGGGAATTCATGATCTGCCGTTGATGTCCGAGGTCCAGCGCCACCAGCTGTTGGTGGAATGGGGGCCGGGGCTGACCAGCGCCAGCGGCGGTTCCATCCACCAGCACATCGCCCGATGGGCCCATCGCACTCCGGATGCCCTGGCGGTAGGAGGGGAGGACGGCGAGACCTGTACCTACGGTGAGCTGGAGGACCGGGCCGGAGCCCTGGCCCGCTGGCTCCGAGCTCTCGGTGTAGGTCATGGAGACCGGGTCTGCCTGTGTTTCGGCGGTACCGCAGCGGCGGTGGTGGCGATGTTGGGGGTGCTCAAGACCGGGGCCGCCTACGTTCCCCTGGATCCTGCCTTCCCCCGTCGCCGCATCGAGCTCATCGCTCGGGACGCCAAGCCGGCGGCGGTGGTGACGGAGCGTCGTTGGATCGATCGCATGCCCCGGGGCGGCTGTCCGAGCATCTGTCTGGAGAAGGACTCCCTCCCGTTGGAAGGGGGGCGTGTGGCGGTGCCGGTGGCGGAGACCGCCACCGCCTACGTGCTCTACACCCCGGGCTCCCACGGGGAGCTCCAGGGGGTGGAAGTGCCCCACCGGGCCCTGACCCGCCGGCTGGTTCCCCATCCCCTGCTGAGCCTCGACGTCGACGACGGTGTGGCTCAAACGTCGGGCCTGGCCTCGGAAGTGGCGGCGCTGGAAGTTTGGGGCACCCTGCTCTGTGGGGCTCGGTTGGAGAGCCTGTCGGTGGACGTGGCCCTGGATCCTCAGCGTTTGGCGGCGGCCATCGAAGAACGGCACATCACCGTGCTCTACCTCTCCAACGCCGTGCTGCAACAGGTCGCTGAGCAGCGTCCGGATGCCTTCGCCGGGGTGCGCCGTCTGCTGGTGGGGGGGGAAGGAGTCTCGCCGGAGTCGCTGGAGCGGATTCGCAGCTTCGGACCGCCGAGCCGCCTGCTGCAGGTCTACGGCCCTGCCGAGACCACCGGCATCGCCACCTGTCACGATCTGCTGTCCGCGCCGCTGGAGCGCTCCACCAACCCGGTGGGAGGCCCGGTCCAGGGGATTCGGGCTTACCTTTTGGACCGCCGCGGCAGCCTGCAGCCGGCAACGGCGGTGGGAGAGCTCTACCTGGCCGGCGACGGTCTCGCCAACGGTTACTTCCGGCGTCCCCGTTGGACCGCTGAACACTTCCTGCCGGACCCTTTCAGCCGGCAACCGGGAGAGCGACTCTTCCGCACCGGCGATCTGGCCCGCTGGTCCCACGACGGTGGGTTGGAAGTTCTTGGCCGCCTCGATCAGCAGGTGCGGATCCGGGGCTACCGGGTGGAGCCGGAGGAGATCGAGGCACGGCTGCTGCGTCATCCGGAGGTTGGTCAATGCGCCGTCCTGTGCCGGGAAGACGGCGCCGGCAACCGGCGGCTGGTGGCCTATGTGGTGCGTGACTACTTCCCCTGGCGGGAAGCCCTGGCCCAGTTGCCGACGGGGCCATCAGACGCGCCGCCGACGTCCACCGAAAGCAGCGGCACCGGATTCGGCGACCCCGAGGGCTGGAACGCCGCCCGCGCTGCCTTGGAGTTGCTCGCCGGGGAATCTCCGGAGCGGGTGCTGGAGATCGGCTGCGGACGCGGTGAGCTGACGCTGCAGCTGGCACCGCGCTGCGTCGAGTATTGGGCTACCGATCCTTCCGCCATTTCCGTGGCGGATCTGCAGCGGCGCCTCGAACAACAATCGGATCAGAGTCTCGCCTCGGTGCGGGTGTTGCAGCGTCGGGCCGAGGACCTGGAAGGTCTCGGCAACAGTGGCTTCGATCTGGTGGTGCTCCACGAGGCGGTCCGATTCTTCCCCGATTCCGGCTACCTGGAGCGCATCCTGTGCCAGGCGTTGGAATTGGTGTGCCCCGGAGGGCGGGTGGTGCTCGCCGGGTTGCGCAACCGCTCCTTGCTGCCCGCTCTACATCTCGACGAGAGCTTGCATCGGGCTTCGCCCTCGCTGCCTTTGGCATTGTTGCGGGATCGGGTCCAGCGGGCAGTGGAGGAGGACGACCAGCTGGCGGTGGATCCGGGCTTCTTCCATCGCCGCCGCGACTCCTGGCCCGCCCTCGCTTCCATCGCGGTGCGGCCCAGCGGCGGGCCGAGAGCGGTCACCGATAGCGCCGCTGCGCGTTTCCACTTCGACGTCGAGCTGCGGCGGGCCTCCGAGGATGCTTCGCCGGCGGCGACGCCGGTGGCCTGGCGGGACTGGCGCCGTAGCGGCCTGACCCTCGACCGGCTGGTGCGCAACCTGGAGCTTCGCCGGCCGGAAGTCCTAGGCCTGGTGCAGGTTCCCAACCGCAAGCTGTACCGCGAGATCGAAGCGCTCCGCTGGTTGCAGGAGGAGAGCTTTGGCGCGCGGGTCGAGGACCTCGCCGCTCACCTGGAGACCCTGAAGGCGGAGCCCGGATCGGTGCCGGGGTTGGCGCCGGAGGATCTTCAGCACCTGGCCCGCCGCTGCCACTACCGACTGGACATCAGCTGGAGCCGCTGCGACGGCGAGGGCCGCTTCGACATCCTGCTCCGGCGCCTCGACGGCGAGGACGTCCTGGCCCCGCCGGTCTTCCCCCAGCCCGAGCTGTCCATCCCCCGCCCCTCGGACCTCAATCCGGCCATCGGTCGCTTGGTACCGCGGCTGCGGGAGTATTTGGAGGCGACGCTGCCGGTGTACATGGTGCCGTCCGCCATCGTGTTGATGGAATCCCTGCCCCGAGAGCCCGACGCTCGTCTCGACCGCGGTGCCTTGCCCGCTCCGGAGACCATGAGCCGCCCCGCCGGCGAGGTCTACGTCCCCCCCGGCTCACCCACGGAAGAGCTCCTCAGCGGTCTGTGGGCGGAAATCCTGGGCCTCGACCGCGTCGGCGCCGAGGACAACTTCTTCGAGCTCGGCGGCCAATCCCTCCTCGCCGCCGAAATGGTCGCCGCCGTGCGCCAAACCTTCCAGCTCGACTTCTCCCTAGCCGACTTCTTCGCCGGCCCTACCGTCTCCCAACTCGCTCAAGACCTCGACCGCCTGCTGGTGCAGAAGGTGGAGGAGATGGTGGACGGGGAGGGGTGACTCTTCGCTGACCGGCCGCGGACTTTTCAGCCACTGGCCGCAGAGTCGAAGAGGCTGAGGTCGCGAAGGTTCCCGAGGCGCGGCCGCCCTTTCTCTCCCTGAACACCTTCCCCCCAGCGAGCAGCAGGGAGCTGCCCGCAGGGGAAAGTTGCATTCCTACAGGTTGATCGGCCCGAGGCAGGGCCAGTGGACGTTGCGGTTGATGTACCCGGGCTGGAAGCTGCCGGAGGCGTGGGGCTGGTTGATGACGTACCAATTCTGGCCTGGGATGTAGCAGTTCTGGCTGGTCCACGGGGTCATGACCAGATTGTTGCCCTGCACCGTGGCGTTGAGCATGCCGTCGACGACGATGCCGAAGCCGAAGGTGCCGCTGCCGGAGTTGTTGATGAAGGTGGCGCCGGAGGAAGTCTGGCAGTCGCCGGTGGGGTTGTTGTCGTCGCACCACAGGTGGGTGCCGATGGCCAGAGCCACGTGGATATGCTGGCCGCAGCAGGTCTGGATCAGGTTGTTGCGCACGATGGAGCCGGTGAAATCACCGTTGTAGAGGGTGGCGGCGATGATGCCGCTGAACAGTGAACGGGTGTCGTTGGCGATCCAATTGTGCTCGATGATGGTGTTGGTGCCGCCGTAGAACGAGATGGCTCCGTCGGTGGCGTTGCGGATGTGGTTGTGGCCCACGTAGCCGTTGTTGCAGCGGTAGTCGATGCCGTTGGCGAAGGGGCCCGGCGGGTTGGTGCTGGGGTGGAATCCGTTGTCGCCGATGAAGCTGTTGGTGATGCGCAGGCCGCTGCAGTTGGGGTTGTCGGAGGCCGCGATGGCGCTCAGTCCCGAGGTGTTGGTGGCCGAGACGTGGTCGAGCCAGGCGTTGTTGCCGGAGATGGCGATCAGGGCCCGGGAGTAGTTGTAGGGATTCTGAGCCCGATTGCCGTCGATGCGGATGTTGCGGATCTCGGCGTTCTGAGCGGTATAGGCCTGGATCACCGGCTTGGTGTAAGTGGCCCCTGCCGGCACCTGGATCAAGGCTTTCTGGCTGTCGTTGGTGGGGTAGCCGGTGGTGAAGATCTTCTGATTGTTCTTCAGCTTGATGATCTTGTTGGCGGAGAAGACGGCCCCCTGGCAGAGCTCGGCGGTGCCGTTGAGATTGAGGGCATTGATGATGGTGTCGCTGTTGCCGCCGCTGAGGCAGATAGCGGAGGCCGCGGGGGTGGCCAGCAGGCAGGCCAGGGTCGCCAAGATGCAGGAGATGAAGGGGGACTGAGGCTTGGTGAAATGACTCGACATGATCTGCTCTCCATGAAGTGCCGAGCGGCGATTGGCCCGGATCCACCGCCCATGGCAGTTGCAAATGCGTCTTGAGTTCAAGTACGAAAAATAATTCGCAAGGTTGCACTGCTTCGAAGAAGAGCGAGGGGAGAAATTCCAGGATGGCAGTCGCGAGCGGGGATCTGCATCGCGGGGGCCTTGGGAGCTCCAGCGGCTCCGGCGGCTCCTACCGCTCAGTGCGGTCCTCCGGGAAACTCCAGAAACTAGATCTCCGGGCAGTGTCGCGAGTCTCAGCGGAAGGTGAATTCTCGCGGTTGTCTGGCGCTTTCGGCAGGCAGCTAGGAGCCGGCCCGAATCCGCCGGCCGACGAAGGTGTCCTCGGCGATGGGGTCGCCGGTGTCGGTGGACGGGTCGAGGGGATCTTCGCCATCCTCGAAGGTGCGCACGGAGAGGGAGCCGCTGATGCGGTTGCAGCGGATGTCGTCGGCCTGGAATTCGATCTCCACCCGGCCCACGGTGAGGAGAGTGTTGTCATCGTTGAAGACGAAGGTCAGGAGCACGCCCTCGCCGCCTTGGCCCTGCCGCTGCCAATGCCCCTGCTGATCCGAGAACCCGATCAACGGCTGGGTCGAGGTGGTGCCGAAGAAGGTACCGTCGGCGCTGAAGGTCCAGACATCCCGCGCACCGCCGTCCTCCTCGATGTAATACGAGCCGCCGCATTGGCCCTTGGGGCCTTGAGCTTCGAGGGGCGTGAAAGCCGAGAGGCAGAGGAGCAGGGATAGGACGGCAAAGAGTAGGGCTCTGAACATGGTTTTCTCCTGGGTCGGGGTGTGAGCTTCGGTCTTGTCCTACGGCGGCAAGCCCCGACGCCCTCTCGAGCTCCGGGGCTTGCCGATCTCTATCCTGGATGGGATGGGGCGTTCGAGGGTCTTCAGGGAGCTTCCGCCACCGTGTCCCAGAATTGCAGCTCGTACTCTTGGAGCAGGCGTGCGGCCCGCCGGATGTCGCGGGGCTCGGCCCCCTTCTCCAGACCCGCGGCAATCACCTCAATGGCGGCCTCCTCGAAACCGGGGATGGGCGTTCCAAAGAAGGTGAAGAACTCCACCTCTTCGGGGCTGTAGCCATAAACGTCCTGGAGCGCCGTGGCCATTCGAGCGGTGTTCTCGCCGAAGACTCCGAAGTTGAGCAGGAAGGCGGCGGCAGCCTCGGCATCGGTGCGGAAGGCCGCCAGGGACGCCACGGCGTTGGGGAAGGCCTGGCCTCCAGCTCGGGGCTCGCGGGCGGCGAGGTCGGCCTCGTCGAGGCCGACGGCGGCGCCGAAGCGGCGGATGAGGTCGAAGGCGATTCTCTCTCCGCCGAGGAGCCCGCGGAAGAAGTCACTGCTCGGCGTGACCGCGAAGCGGCTGGTGAGCAGCGCCTGGCTGCGCAGGTCGCTCTGGATGATGTAGTACTCCTCGACGGCAAAGCCCTGGAGCGTCTCCACCGGCACCTGGCCCGCTTCCAGCGCATCGAGGAAGGGATGGTTGCGAATCTGATCTTCTACCGGCGCCAGCTCCCGCCGCAACTGCGCCACCAATCGCCGGGCCCGCTGTTCGGACGCCGCTTTCTGCCAGTTCCCTAGCTCGGTGAGCTTCTGCTGGTCGAGCTGTTGGGCGGATTCACCGGCGATCGCCGGGGGAGCGACCAGAAGCCCCGTGAGAACGACCGCTGCCAGGATGGCTGAAAGGGAATGGATCGTCTGCTTCGTCATCTGAGGCTCTCCTTTCTAGGTGGGGTCTTTCCAGAGCGAAGACGTTTCGGCTCCGTTTGCTCATCCAGTGGAGCAACCCGTCGGGTAAGCTCCATCGGGCAAGCTTCCCATCCCCCCATGACCGAGGCCTCCGATCAAAGCTCCTGCGGAAGTCAGGCCTTGAGGCCCGATGCCCCCTACCTTCAATTCACCCTTGATCGGATCGGGAAGGGCCGGTATCCACCAGCCTCTCCCTCTAACTCTTTAATTTGAGCGTATGCTCGTATCTGTGCGGGCGTCAACCTTCTACATTGCGGTTGCAGAATAGTCACGCTAACCGGCGCTCGTTCCCCCAGCCTCGGCAGCGGAGCCCTCCGCCGAGAAGAGGCGCCACAAGAGAAAGGCAGCGATGGGGAGAACCACGGCGTAGCCGAAGACGCCGAGGAGCTGCAGGCGCATGTAGCCGGAGAGGGGGCCGATGGTTCCCACGAGGCAGAGGGCTCCACAGAAGAGCAGCGCCTGCCGGGCGGTTCTCTCGCGGCCCCTGGGATGCAGGGTTGCCGCGGCGGAAAGGAGCGCGATGCCGAGGAAGACATCCCAGGCCAGCAGCTCCAGCGCGTAAGCCGTGGACGGCCAGACCAGGCCACCGCCGCCAGCCTGCCGCGTCGCCGTGAGCTCCACGAAATGCACTGCGCTGGTGGTACCGGCGAAGAGGGTGGCGAAGGCGAGAGCGATGCGGGCGGCGAGGCGTTGTTCAGTCGGCGCGCGCTCCGCCATCGTAGCGACCAGGAGAAGGATGGGAAGCGCGGAGAGCAGGGTGAGCACCTCCATGACGGCGAGAATCGGGTCGGTGATGGGCTCCTCGAAGCCATGGCGCACCATGCCCGCGGTCAGGACGACGACATAGGCGAGACCGATGGCCATGACCGCCGCTGCGGCCCTGGCGCCGATCCGATGGGTGGTGATGCTCATGGGCCGTCCAGCCGGGATCGAGAGACGCGCTAGTCGTTCTGCCCGGTGCCGGAGCTCACTTCTCGACGATGCGCGTGTTCTGGTCGAAGACCAGTCGCCACTGACCCTCCTCCCGGGTGAAGGTGAGGGAGAGGAGGGCTTGCCGGGGGCCGGCTTCGTCGGTGTAGGTGGTGCGCATCAGCGCGATGCCCAGGTCTCCGCGGACCAGGAAGGACTCCGGCACCATTTCCATGGTCCAGCTCTCGTCGGCGAACCACTCTCGATGGAAATCGACATATTCCTTGCGGGTGGAGTAGGTGGTGCCGTTGGGGAAGATCAGCGTCAGATCCTCGCCGGTGGTGATGGTGTCCAGCAGCGTCTCCAGGTCGCGATTCTGGACCGCATCGACGTGAACGGATACGGCCTTCCGGAACTCATCCTCCGTGTCTGGGGCTGGGGCTGGGGCAGTGGAAGTCCCGAGGCCGGAGCAGGCGGTGAGGAAGCAGGCGAGGAAGAAAGAGACCATGACGAAGACGAATCGCATGAGATTGGGGGCTCCCATCGGTCGGTGTGTCTCGGGGGGGTAAGGTTCTTGCTGCTAGGCGCAAGGGCTTTAGGAGAGTAGGCGTAGCGTGGTCACCCCTCCGGCGTCCCCTTCCCCGGCGCCTGCACCGGCATGGGGAAGGAAGCCACTGTGCCCTCGCCCTGAATCGGCGCGATGCGGCCGGGGCCTTCGCGTTCAACCTCGTCGATGCGGATGACGCAGTGCATGGGGATGTAGGTGCGGCGGACGCCGGTGAATTCGGTCTTGAGGCGTTCCTCGGAGGGATCGACCACCAGCTGGCTGCGCTCGCCGAAGACGATCTCCTCGACCTCGATGAAGCCGAAGAGGCCGCCCTGGGAGACCTGGCGGGCGAAGATCTCGAAGACCTCGCCTTGTTGTTGGAAAGCGATCTTGTAGACGTGTTGGGTCTTGGGGTTCTTGCCGGTGCTCATCGGCCTCAGTATAGATCGAAGACCAGGATGCGGGCGTCGATGGGACCGTTGCGCACGGGAATGCGGGCGTTGGGCTTGAGGCCGATGTATTTGCCACGGCTCTCGTCGCCGGCGAGGACCACCGCCCGCCAGCCCTTGTAGCGCTGCTTGAGCAGGTCCCCGAGGCGGCGCCATTGATCCTTCGCCTCGTCCAGGCGTTCGCCGTAGGCGGGGTTCACCGCCAGCAGGCCCGGCCCCTCCGGGGGAACGAAGCGATAGGCGTCGCCTTTGCGCAGGTGCGAGCGGTCCGCCAGGTGGGCGCGGCGCAGGTTGGTACGGGCGGCGTTGATGGCCTGGGGATCGCGGTCGACGCCGTAGAGCTGGACGCCCGGTCCTGAATTGGGGGCGCCGGGGGCAGGAATGGCTTCCTGCTTCACCGCATCGAAGCCGGCGGCGTCGAAGTTGGGCAGGCGTTGGAAGCCCCAGCGTTTGCGCAGAGCGTTGGGGGAGCGGCCCAAGGCGATGGAGGCGGCTTCCGCCAGCAGGGTGCCGGAACCGCACATGGGATCCACCACCGGGCCCTTGCCGTCCCATCCCGAGGCCAGGATACAGGCGGCGGCGAGCTGCTCGCGCACCGGGGCGGTGGTGGTCTGTTTGCGGTAGCCGCGGCGGTCCAGAGGATCGCCGGAGGTATCCAGCAGGAGAGTCGCTCGATCCTTGGCCAGCCAGACCCGCAGCTGGGTCTCCGCATCCCGCCGATCCACCGAGGCGCGGAAACCGAAATGGTCCCGCTGGCCGTCCACCAGGCCGTCCTTGACCTTGAGCCCGACCCAGCGGGTGTCCCGCACCTGGGAGGCGGTGGAGGTGGCGTGGATGGCGAAGGTGCGGTCGGGGTGGAAGAGGTCGGCGACCTTCAGCCCGCCCCAGCCGCGGTCGGGGTTCTGCAGCAGGGCCCGAGCTCCCGCCGCCAGGCTGTCGCCGTCGGGGCCGGGCCAGGCCGCCAGCCGCACCAGCACCCGGTTGGCGGTGCGCAGCCGCCAGTTGGCGCGCCAGCAATCCTGCCAGCCGCCCTCGAAGAGCACCGCCCCGCGCTGGCGGCGGATGCCCTGGGCGCCCAGATCCTTGAGCTCCTGTTCGAGGATCTCCTCCAGGCCGAGGGCGCAGATGGCCACCAGGCTCAGACGCGGGCTGCCCGACCTGACCGAACTACCCGAGTTACCTGAGCTCAAGACTCTTTCCTCAAGCCGCGCGCCGCAGACGGAGGAGTGCGCCGGCCGCCAGCAGCAGGGCCAGCAGCAACAGCCCGATGGAGCCGGCGGTGGGGATCTCTGCCGGGGGCAGCGGACCACCGGTGAGGGGAAGGCTCAAATCCTGCCGCGCCACCTCGATCTCCACCGGTCCGCCTTGGGGCGTTTGATCCCAACCCTTGGTCACCGCCAGAGCCCGGAAGGCTCGGCGGTAGAGGAGGCGCACGGTGACGTCCACCAGATCGCCGGGCTCGGCCTCCGGGGGCAGCTGGAATTCGACGGTGGTGACGTCGGTGGCACCGGAGGGGATGAGGGTGTCGGAGAAGACGCCTTCGGCGTCGATGAAGAGCACCGGTCGCACCGTCGGGCCGGTGCCGTTGATGCGCCCTTCGAGAATCTTCGCGAAGCCCTTGCCGGGATAGTCGGCATAGTCTCCGGGCTGCTGGCCCGGCACCTCGTCGTCGGCCCAGAAGGGCACCACCGGGCCGGAGACCTGGTTCAGCGGCGTGCCGTCGTAGCTCGCCTCGATGACCAGCAGGGCGTTGCGGATGGACACACCGGAGGGGAAGGCGTGGCCGGCTCCCTCATTGGTGACCGCGGCGGTGACCTGCAGCAGGCCGGCGCCGTCGAGGGCGGAGGCGTCGAGGAGAATGGCGTCGGCGAGGGTCGTCGGGGTGGCGCCGATGAAGGTGTGCTGGCGCCGCTGCTGCGCCGGCCGGGTGGGGGAGTCGCCGAGGACGCAGACGGTACCGTCGGTATCCGCCGGCGGCATGTGGCAGTCCTGGCAGCTCTGGAAGGTGGGCCCGGGCACGGAGAAGGGGGACGCCAGCCATTCGCCGTAGGTGTTTTGTCCGGGAGCGCCGGTGTCCGGATTGACGTATTGATGGCAGGAAGCGCACATGCGGGACTCGCGGAAATGCGGGGCGTAGGCGGCGCGCATGCCGCCGAAGCTGACGTCGTCCAAGGGGCCCCAGACGAATTGCCAGGTGTCGAAGAACGGACGCTCGTCGGGGAAGCGGTAGGTCGAATTGCCCAGGTGATGAAGGGCGTCGACATTGTCGTTCACCGAATCCATCTGATGGCAGGCGAGGCAGGAGACGCCGTCCAGCCCGCCGAGGGTGGAGACTTCGTCGAGCATCACGTTGCCCGGGTCGAAGACATCTTCCATGGGCGCGTGGCAGGTGGCGCAGAAGCCGGTCTCGCCGGGATCGTGGAGATCGGTGAATACGTAGCCGGCGGAGCCGCCGGCGGTGCCGGTGCCGGAAAAGAGGTCCAAGACCCACTCGTCGGTGCCGGCGAGGGAGTGATTGGCGGTTTGCCACTGGCTGAATTGGTCGCCGTGGCAGCTGCCGCACAGTCCCGCTTCCGGTGGGCTGTAGGAAGGATTGTCGGCGCTGGGAATGGATTGCAGCAGAATCTCGATCCCGCTGGTACCGTCCATGGCGAATGCGGCGCCGGTGTTGTAATTCGTCGAGGCGCCGGCGTCGTAGGTCAAGGCGGCGGTGATCACCGCGAAGCCGGCAAAGGTCACCGGCAGATCGAAGCTGCCGTCGGCGGCGCTCACCACCACGGTGGAGGTGTCCGCTTGCAGGTGAACGCTGGCGCCGGCCAAGGGCATGGAGGTGTCGGCGTCGCGGACGAAGCCGGAAACGGCGGCTTCCGCTACAGGAGCCGTCAGAAGGACCAGCAGACAGGCCGCCAGCGCCAGGGCAGCCGCAGCGATGGTCGACGGGGCGCGACGGGAGATCGAGTAGAACACGGGCATGACTTCCTCATTGAGGCTCGGCGGGGGTGGAGACCGGTTGGCGGTGGCCGCTGTGGCCGTCGAGTCCCCGGAGCTTCGAGCGGTTCCGCTTTCGACGGACGGTTACGAGTGGGCTGGGATTGTACCAGCTGGAACCGCGGGGCCGGTCATGGCTGTTGGCCCAGATATTCAAAGACGGTCTCCTGCCACGCCGGGCTGCGGATGTGGTGCAGCAGAGCTACGTTGACCCGCTCCCGTAGCGGGCTGCCGCTGGGAAATGCGATGCCGTAATCCTGGCGCGTGAAGGTCGAAGGCAGGATGATGAAATCGTGGTCTTCCTGCTGCTGGGCGAGATGGAGGAGGATCGGCGCGTCGTACACCACCGCTTCCACCTCGCCCGCCACCAAATCTTCCAAGGCCGCCTCTACCGACGGCCGGGATTGATGCGTCACCGCCTCCGCCTGGAGGTAGTTCTGGCTGGTGGTTCCGGCGACGGTGGCGACCTGGACCTTGGGAAGGTCCCGCGGGCCCTGCACGCTATTCCTCTTGAACTCATGGGCGGTCAGCGACGAGGCGATGCCGGCGGTGAAGCTCGAAATGAGGATGACGCTGGCGAACATCCAGATCAGTGCCACGAAGCGCCCTCCGAGGGTTACCGGTGCCTTGTCGCCGTAGCCGACGGTGGTCATGGTCACCGCCGACCACCAGAATGCGTGGCCCAAGCCTTGGAACCACCGCTCGCCGAATTGCTCGGCGTTGTTGCGCCGCTCGAACAACCACAGCAGGGTTCCAGCGAGGAGGAGGATCAAGGACAGCACCGCTACCACCTGGATGAAGCGAATCGAAAAGACCCCGCGCAGGAAAGAGAGCCAGCGGGAGCCGCCGTCGGCGATGGCGATGCCCAGTCCGGAGGTGTAGAAGGGGTGGGAGAAATCGAAGGCGGCCTCGCGGTCTTCGGTGATGGTGAGGGCGGCGACGGCGACGGCGAGACTTCCGTTCTCCAACTCCTCGACCATCTCCTGGAGGGGCATCTCGCGGAATTCGTACTCAACGCCGAGCTCGTCCGCCACACTCCTCCACAGCTCGATGCTCAGTCCCTGCCATTCCCCCGATTCATCCTTGAAGGCGAAGGGGGCCGCTTCCTTGGTGCCGACGGTCAAGACCTGGGGAGCGGCGGAGTCCTCCGGCGCCGAAGCCGCGGGCTGCTCCGGGGGGCCGCCCTGGGCGGAGGCGGAGGAGGCCGGGAGCAGGGGCAGGAGGAAGAGCGCCGCCAGGACTGCCGCCAGGACTATGGCGCGGGCTCCGGCGCGGACGGCGTGACCAGGGCCGGAGAAAGGACGGAACGGAAGGGGGGGAAGATTCATTCGATCTCCTCGGGAAAGTGCAAGAGAGTGAGCGAGAAGCGTAGGAGCGAGCCGATGATTGCGAGCGTGCCCTTCATGGTAAACCGAGGCCCCGGCAGCGGTGCAAGACCGTCGGGTCATTGGAACCGTCCTGGCGCCTCCGCCAGAGAGGCTCTTGACCCGGCGGCGGCGGCGGCATACGGTGACGAGCCATGAACGAGGCAGCTATGCACCACCGCCGGCGGCAGTCTCCAGGACCATTGAGCCGGAGCATCCGAAGCTTCTTGGATTGGGCCCATTGGGCCGGGGCTTGCCTCGCAGTGATTCTACTGGTCACCGGCGCCTGCGGCGGTGGTGGGACGGACGAGCGCGCGGGGAGAGTGGTGGTCCTGGGGCTGGACGGCGTCGATCCGGGGTTTGTCGCCCAGCTGGTGGAGCAGGGCAAGCTGCCGCATTTTGCCGAGCTGGCCCGCGGCGGTGCTTCCGGACCTCTGCGCAGCCAGCATCCGCTGCTCAGCCCGGTGATCTGGACCACCATCGCCACCGGCCGGCCGGCGGTGGACCACGGCATCACGCACTTCGTCATCGAGAATCCCGAGACCGGCCGCGAGCTGCCGGTGACCAGCCGCATGCGGCAGACTCCGGCGCTGTGGAATTTGCTCACCGATGCCGGCAAAACCACGGCGGTGGTGGGATGGTGGGCCACCTGGCCGGCGGAAGACATCGATGGTGCGGTGATCAGCGACCGTACGGGCTTCCACTTCTTGCTCAACGACCCGTTGGCGGAGGAAGACCTGCCGGCGGTGGTCTCGCCGCCGGAGCTGCAGCCGCAGGTGGAGCAGCGTATGCGCCGCCCCGAGGAGGTCACCGCCGCCGAAGTCGCAGAGCTGGCGGACGTGCCCGAGGCGGAGGCGTCGGGCCCCTTCAGCTTCGGCGACGACCTGAGCCACTTGAAGTGGGCGCTGGCCACCGCCGACAGCTATCGAAACATCGGGCTCTACCTTCAGGAGAGTCTGGATCCGGACCTCCTGATGGTCTACTTCGAGGCTCCGGACACCGTCTCCCATCTCTTTGGGCATCTGGTGGGGCGGCAGGATTTGGAGGGCGAGCTGGCGGAGCAACAGCAGCGCTACGGGCGGGTGGTGGAGGCCATGTACCAGCGCGCCGACGCCGTCGTCGGTGAGTTCATGAATCGCCTGGGCCCGGACGACGTGCTGTTCGTCGTCTCGGACCACGGCTTCGAGCTCGGCGAGCTGCCGGAGGACCCCAGTAAGACCCGCGACCTGCGGCGAGTGAGCCACGAATTTCATCGCCTCGACGGGATCTTCTATGCCTACGGTGCCGGCGTGCGCCCGGGAGCCCAAACCCAGGAGCAAGCCCAGGGGGTGAGCATTCTCGACCTCACGCCGACGGTGCTGGCACTCCTCGGCCTGCCGCCGTCGGAGGAGATGCCCGGGCGGGTGCTGACGGAGATCTTCGAGGATCTGCCGGAGCCCCAGCGCATTGCCGCCTACGATCCGTCCACCGGCAGCTCCACCGGCGCCGGAGACGCCGGGGCCATGGACGAGGCACTGGTGGAGAAGCTGCGCAGCCTGGGTTATATCGGCGGTGGCGCGCCGAAGGCGGACCGCAACCTGGCGACCCTACAACTACGTGCCGGGGAATACCGCAAGGCGGCGCAGATCTACCACCGGTTGCTGCAGGAGGATCCCGACAACCCGGGACTCAACACCGATTTCGCCACCGCCATGGCCGGGCTGGAGCGCTATGACGAGGCTGCCGAAGCCCTGGAGCGGGCCCTGGCGGCGGTGCCGGACTATGCTCCCGCCTACTACCGCCGAGGGGCGGTGGCGGAGGCCCGGGGAGAGCGGGCGGCGGCGGTGGCGGACTATCGCCGGGCGCTACGTTACGACCCGGATCTCCAGGGACCGCGGCGAGCTTTGGAGCGCTTGGGAGAGCCGGCGGTAGAGCGAGTGGCCCGGACGCCGGAGGAGATCCGTTCTGCGGAGCTGCTGCAACAAGCCCAGGAGTCGGCTCGCCGGGGGGGCTACGACGAGGCCTGGGAGTTGCTTTTGGAGGCAGAAAACTTGACTCCGGAGGCTTCCGTGGTGTATCAGTACAAGGGTAACGTTGCGTTTTTACGCGGCGACCGTGAGGCCGCTGTGAGCGCCTTGAAAAAGGCCCTGGAGCTGGATCCGGACGATGCTCGGATCCAAGAAAATTTGCGTCGACTGCAAGAAGGGGGCTGACAACAACCCCTTGAGTGGTTTACACTTCCCTATCCGTTCAGGACAACAGGAATCCCCAAAGGAGCTGAATGATGCGTAGACGAGGAGACATTTTGTGGGTTGCGGCGTTGGCCATTGCGCTGCTGGCGCTGCCCGCAAGTGCGCAGATGTCGATTGAGGCCGGTGCTACCGGTGTGATCCCCGCCGGTGAGGGCGGCGCCATGGATCTGTACGATCAGACCGACAACGCCTCCGGCAACGGTGCCCCGGACCAGAATTTCGAGGCCGCTTACGACGCCTACGACGCCGAGGGCGCCGATGACTTCGACGTCACCTGGCCCGACGGCTGGGTGATCCAGCAGGTCCGCACCGTCGGTACCACCGGCGGCACTTCCGACAGCATCAACATCAATTTCTACGCGGATGCTGGCGGTGCCCCCGCCGGCACCCCGACCTGCACCTACGATGACATTCCGATCACCGCGGGTGCCGGCACCGGCTCCTTCACCGTCGATCTGCCCACCGATTGCGTGCTGCCGATGGGCCTGCACTGGGTGGCGGTTCAGACCAACCACAACTTCGCCGCCGCCGGTCAGCACTTCTGGAGCAACCGCACGGTGCAGACCAACGCTGAGAGCGTGTGGCGCAACCCGGGCGATGGCTTCGGCAGCGGCTGCACCACCTTCACCCCGCAGACCACCTGCGGCGTCGGCGGTGGCACCAACCCCGACTTCCTCTTTGTGGTCAACGGTGTCCTCGGCGAGCCGCCTCCGCCTCCGGGCATCGAGATCCCGACCCTGGACGTGGTCGGTCTGCTGCTCCTGATCGGAGCCCTGGCCCTGGGCGCACTCTTCCTGATGCGCCGCCGGCAGAGCCAGGCTAGCTGATTGAGCTAGTCGAGATCGGAGTGCCGGGTCGCCCGGTGCTCCGAGCCTGATGCCTCTCTCCCCCGCGGGTTGAGCAGGCAGTAAAAAAGCCGCCGATTTCGGCGGCTTTTTTGTATGCATTGAAACGGGTGTGGCGGGCTCAGGGATCGACGCCGGCCATCTCGCAGATGTGCTTCCAGTGCCTTTCTTCGACCGGCATCACCGAGAGGCGCTGGCCCCGTTGCAGAACCAGCATGTCTTCGAGGGCTTCTTCCTCTTTGAGCTGGTCGCGGGTGATGGGCTGGTCGAACTCGGTGACGAACTCGAGATCCACCACCACCCACCGGGGTTCTTCCTCGGTGGCCTTGGG
>JAXHTF010000098.1 GCA_034211275.1 Acidobacteriota bacterium | reverse complement strand
CGCTTCCGAGGTCTGCGCTAGTCTCGACCGACCGACCGACGTCTCGATGCACTCCCAAGAACGACTTTACGATTTCGGAGAGCTTCCGCCCGATGATCTTGCGCCCCGATCCCGAGTGTCCCGAGCCCCCATCCTTTTGGCTGTCCCGCCCCCGGCCCGTCCGCGAGGTCCGCTACGCCGTCGTCGGCGGCGGGCTGGTGGGGCTCTCCACGGCCTATTGGCTGTCTCGTTCCCTCCCCAACGGCGAGGCTTCCGAGGTCGCGGTGCTGGAAGCCGGCGGCATCGGTGAGCGGGCCTCGGGGCGCAATGCCGGGTTCTTGCTCACCGGCTCGGCGGAGCCGCTGGTGGAGCTGGCGAAGGTCGTCGGGGAGGAGACGGCGCTGCGTTTCTGGGAGCTGTCGCGGGAGAACCGGGAGCTGCTGCGCCGGGAGCTGCTGGACGATGCCGAAGGCGGCGGCCCCCCGGTGGAATGCGAGTTCCTCCCCGAGGGCAGCTGGATCGCCAGCCTCGACGATCCCGCGGCGAAGGCGATCTTGGAGTCCAGCGCCGCCCGGCTGGAGGCCGCCGGCTTCGAGCTGCGCTGGGTCGAGGGACAGGAACTAGTCCAGGCCAGCGGTAGCTCGGGGCTGGGCGCGGCGCTGTATCAGCCCCGGGACGGCGGGCTGGACCCGGTGGCGCTGACTCGTGGCATCGTTCGGACGGGGGGCTTTCCGGTGCACACCGGCGTGCGGGTGCGTTCCCTGGAACCCGCCGGTGATCGGGTGCGGCTGGTGGCCGATGGAGGGGACTGGCTGGCGGAGCGGGTGGTGGTGGCGCTCAACGCCTACTCGCCGGAGCTATTGCCTCATCTGCAGGGTGCCGTGCGGCCAGTGCGCGGTCAGATGTTGGCGATGGAGCCTGGGGCCCGGCCCCTGCGCGGCGTTTGGTACATCGAGGACGGCTATCAATACCTGCGCCAGCTCCCCGACGGCACCCTTCTCCTGGGCGGCTGCCGCCACCACGACCGGGACCGCGAGGTGGGCTTCGCAGAGACCCCCACGGAGCCGATCCAGAAGGCTTTGGAGGAGTTTCTGCACCAACGCTTCCCGGCTTTTTCCGGGCGTTCGGTGGCCCGCCGGTGGGCGGGGATCATGGCCTTCACCGACGATGGTCTGCCGATGATCGGGGAAGTGCCGGAGGTTCCGGGGGCGATCTATGCCGCCGGTTTCAACGGTCACGGCCTCTCCCTGGGCTTCGCCGCCGGCCGCCATCTGGCCCACTGTGCCATCGAGGGCGCGGTGACGCCGTTGCTTCCCTAGGAGCTTGCTCCTAGGAGCTTGCTGAAAAACCCGCGTCGCGCTCCGAGCGGCTCTTTTCGGCCGAATCTTCGTTGTCGAACCGCGACGATTCCCGAATCGCCTGCGGTTCTCCGCCTCGATTCTGCTCGAAAATTTCACGCTCTCGCTTGCGACTGACTTTTTCAGCAAGCTCCTAGAGTCCTGTTGAGTCCCGCCGCTGCAATGGTAAGCTTCGCGGCGATCTGCCGATTTCGCAGTCGTCGGGCCGGAGGCTGAAGCTCCGGTGCCGGAAGCCGGAAAGTCCCGGTGCCGGTGCGCCCGAGACCGCATGAAGTGCCACAACCCGGGAGAGAAGACGCATGCGCGATTTCATCGAATCCATTGCCGCGGCCATTTCCGAGGGGGTGTCCACGACCCTCGGTCCGCCCGCCGATTTTCTGGCGGGCTATGTGTGGAACTGGCCGTCTCAGGCGCCCCTGTTGGCCATCGTCCTGCTGCTCACGGGGCTGTTCATCACCCTGCGGCTGGCCTTCGTCCAGGTGCGCGGTTTTCGACACGCCATCGACATCACCCGGGGCAAATACGACGATCCCAACGACGACGGCGATCTCAAGCACTACCAGGCCCTGAGCACCGCCCTTTCCGCCACCGTCGGCATCGGTAATATCGCCGGCGTCGGCATCGCCATCCGCATGGGTGGCCCCGGGGCGCTGTTCTGGATGTGGGTTACCGCCTTCTTCGGTATGGCGCTGAAGTTCGCCGAGTGCACCCTGGCGATCAAATACCGCAAGGTTCACGAGGACGGCTCGGTCTCCGGTGGACCGATGTACTACATCGAGATGGGCCTGGGCAAAGCCTGGAAGCCCATGGCGGTCTTCTTCGCTGCTCTGGCGGTGATTTGCTCCTTCGGCAGCGGCAACATGAATCAGAGCAACACCATGGCGGTGAGTCTGGAGCAGAGTCCGCTGGCGATTCCCGCGGTGTGGTCGGCGCTCTTCTTCGCCACCGTGGTTGCGATGGTGATCATCGGCGGCATCCAGCGCATCGGCCGGGTCACTTCCTTCCTGGCCCCGGGCATGGCCGCCGCCTACGTCCTCGGTGCCACCGTGATCCTGATCCTCAATATCGGTGATATCCCCAGCAGCTTCGCCCTCATCGTCACGGAAGCGTTCAACCCGACGTCGGTAGCCGGCGGCGGTGTCGCCTCGTTCCTATTGACCTTGATGTGGGGCGTCCGACGAGGTTTGTTCAGCAACGAGGCAGGGCAGGGTAGCGCTCCCATCGCCCACGCCACCGCAAAGACCGACGAGCCGGTGCGGGAGGGCCTGGTGGCTTCCCTGGGACCGTTCATCGACACCCTGGTGATCTGCACCATGACCGGCCTGGTGATCATCAGCAGCGGTGCCTACAAGGACAAGGTCGAGCGCACCTTCCCGGTGTACACCGCGGAGGCCCTGATGGGCAATCCCGCCAGTGATCAAGAGCTCCTCGAGCTGCGCGGCGCCGATTCTGAGGCGGCGAGCCTGCCGGTGCAGGACGGGCGTTTGGACGGCGTCGGCCTGGTGGTCTTCGACGGCTTCGTCGAGAACCTGCGCCTGGAGGACGAGGCCGGAGCTCCCTGGAACGGCGCTCTGCGCTACGACCCGGAAGCCAAGATCTTGGCCGCCGAGGGCGGTGGCGTCGAGCCGACGGTCCGAGGTGAGGTCTTCCTCACCGGCGCCGAGCTCACCACCCACGGCTTCATGAAGGGCTTGGGCCCGGTGGGGCAGTGGATCGTGATCATTGCGGTGCTGCTCTTCGCGGTGTCGACGGCCATCTCCTGGTCCTACTACGGCGACCGGGCGACGGAGTACTTATTCGGCAGCCGCTTCATCCCCGTCTACCGATGGGTCTTCGTGGGCTTCTTCTTCCTCGGGGCGATCCTGCCCTTGGAGGCGGTGTGGACCATTGGAGACGTGGCCCTAGGCCTCATGTCCTTCCCCAACCTCATCGCGCTGATCCTGCTTTCCGGCTCGGTGGTGGCCATGAGCAAGGACTACTTCTCCCGGGAGCAGAAGCCGGATCGGTAGCGGGCTCTCGGAGAGTCGATGTGACTGAGCTGACCCCCCTGGCCGATCAGGTGACGGTTACCGATGAAGAGCTGAAGGTTGTGCTGGTAGACGGTCGCCGGGTCTGTGTGCCGTTGACCTGGTTTCCTCGGCTCCTGGAGGCTCCACCAGAAGCTAGGAACCGTTGGGAGCTGCTCGGTGATGGCGAGGGTATCCATTGGCCGGATGCGGACGAAGATCTCAGTGTCGCCGGCTTACTGGCGGGGCGGCCCGCTGCCCCGATATCGGCATAGATTCCTAGTGCTCGACCTCGTTGCGGCGGATACCACCGTCGATGCTGATCGCGTAGACCGGCAGCTCGCTGGCGATGGGCTCGTCGTCCACCATCTCCACCTCTCCCGTGGGGTGGATCTTGAACTCCGCGGCGAATAGGTAGGTGCCGTAGAGCACGGAGGCCTGGGACTGCCACGAGCCATCGTCTTCCTGCTCCGGCTCCGGGGATTGGATCTGCGCGCCGAAGGTTTCGAGCAGGGTGTCGGCGCTCTCCGGCAGACCGTGGCCCGCCAGGCCTTCGGCAGTCCGAACGATGCGGAAGGGGCCGCCTTCGCCCTGGGTGACATTGCAGAAGAGCTCCAGGTAGGCGGTGGCCTGCTCGGCGCCGTCGATCTGGATTGGCAGCTCCTTGTTGAGGGCATGGAGCTGGGCGGGGGTTCCGTCGAGGAGCCGGAGAGCGTCTTCGCTGTCCAGGACCACCAACGACACCAGCTGATCGCCCCGGCGCACCAGCAGCTCCACCAGGCTCCATCCCGCATAGAAGGGCAGGGCCAAGCGCCGCGAGCGCAGGGTGTGTTCCACCAGGACCTCCCGCGGCAGGTCGTGGTCGGAGCGAAGTACCTGGGCGAGCTCGCCCACCGTCGTCACCGTCTCGGAAACCCCATCGTCCTCCCATCCGTCGAGGATGGTGATCAACGGTGGGAACGGCCACGGGGATGCATCCGGAGCGTCTGAGAGCCGGGCTTCCAAAGCCATCAGCTCGTTGTCCTGCAGCGGAGTAGGCGGTGCCGAGACGCGCCGCAAATCGTCCACGAACTTCTCCCCGATGATGGGAAGACCGGTCGTCAGCGGAGAGTCGTCGAGCATCTCCACCATGCCGGTGGGATAGATCTTGAAGTCCGCGTCGAACAATGCATTGGAGTACTGCACCGCAGCGGAGGCAGCCCAGAAACCGTCCTCCTGGGGCTCCAGCTCCAGGGGGTGGAGGTGCTCCTCGATGGTCGAGACCTGCCAATCGGTATCCGGCGGAAGGAGGGGCAGGATGTCCTCCGTATCGGTGATCAGGCGGAACGGCCCTTCCTCACCGTGAACGGCGCCGCAGAAAAAGCGCACATAGGCGTCGGCCTGCTCCGGGGTTTCCAGGACGATGGGCAGCTCGTGGTTCAGATAATGCAGCGGCGGTGAGGTTCCCTGAAGCATCAGGACGTGCTCTTCCCCCTCCACGGCGACGGCGGCGGCGACGGTTCCTTCCTCGGTGAGCAGCAAGACCTCCAAAGCGTTCCAGCCGGGATAGAAAGGCAGCTTGGTGCGGCGGGCGCGTAGTGCTCCGTCGACCACGGTCTTCGCCGGCGGGGAACCGTCCTCCGGCAGCGCGGCGGCGAGGCGGCTGACGGCCTGCACCAAGTCCTCCCCCGCCAACTCGGACCACGGCGCCCGGAAGAACGGTGGCAGCGGCCAGCTCGGCTTCTCGGGGGCTTCCAGCAGCCGATGGCGCAGAGCGGCGGCCGCGAGGGTGTCGAGGGGCTGCTGGTCGCGCTCCAAGAGCTTGGGGCCCGAGGTGCTGCGGGCAGGGCGCCGCAGACGGTGGAGCTCGGCCCGACGGGGGTGGTCCGCAGGTAGCTGGGTGAAGAGGCGCTCGAGATTCTCCCCACTCGGGGTCGTGCTCCCTCGGGCGGCCAGTCGGCGGATTTGGTCGAAGGTCTCGAGGCATTGCTCCAGGAGCTCGGAGTCGCCCCCTTCTCGAGCCTCCAGCTGGGCCAGCTGATCGGCGAGCTGGTCTCCGAGGATTCGGTTGATGCGCTGGTCGAGGGCGGCACGAGTGGCAGGGGTCATGTTCAGAGCCTCCGTCTGATCGAGGAATCGAGAGCGTTGGGCGGGGTCCCGAGCAACCCGGGCGAGAAGCGAGGCCATGGCCTCCAGGAACGCTCCATTGTCGGCGTCGAGGAGGTCCTTCCACTCGCTGCGGCCCAGCAGCAGGGCGGCGAGCTCTCGAGCCCGGGGGTCGTCCGCAGGGAGGAGCACGAAGGCGATCCCAGCACCTTCTACGGCGACCTTCCGCAGCTCGTAGGAACCGGCGTCGTCGGCGAGGTGCCAAAGCTCCTGAACGCCTTCGATCAAGGCCTCCCGGTGGCCACTGAGGGCAAGGTCGGTCCAGACGTGGATCAGGGCGTCGTCGAGGGCCCAGGTGTGAGCCAAGGCCTCGCCGAAGTCCTGGGCGTCGTCGATCCCCTCCGCTGCATCGGCTCGCGGTGCGACGGCGATGAGCTGTTGCCGGAGCCGCTGCTCCAGCCACTGCAGCGAGGGCCGGGGCAGCTCGGGCAGCGGCAGGATCCGGTTGAGCACCTGCAGGGACTCTTCGGTGAGCTCGTCCCCGTCACCGGCGAGGCTCCCGCTCTCCAGGTCTTCGAGGTGTTGGCGAGTCTGGTCCACCGCCAGAGCGGCGGCCTCGCGGCGCAGCTCCCCATCGAGGTGAAGGAGGTCGGCGACTTCCGCCAGCAGCAGGATGACGCTGTGGCGGTTGGCCCGCAGGCTCTCGCCGTTCTGGGCCAGAGCCTCGTCCAGCAGCTGTTCTCGCCAGGTTTGCCACCAGCGGGTGGGCAGGGTGACGTCCCGCCGGTTGCGGTAGCGCACCAGGGCGGAACGGCACAGCCGGCACGCCCGGTCCAGCAGCTTCCCGGTCTGCTCCGGTTGGGCGGAGCGCGCCGACAGGCTGCGGGCTCCGGCGTCCATGGTCGCCCCCAGCCGTCCCAGCGGGATCGAGTCCTCCAGTTGAGGCCAGATGCAATATTGGACGTTGGAGGCGAGGCGGAAGAGCAGCAAGGCTTCGGTCTCGGAATCGACCACCGGCGGTAGGTAGTCCTCGGCGATGCGTTCGAGAGCGGCGAGGGATTCTTTCGGCTCCTCGACGTCGCTGGCGTAGGTGTAACCCAGGCCGAGACGGAGGGCGGCGTTGACCACCCCTTCGTCCTTGTCCCGAAGGCCTTCGAGGCCGGCATGGAAGAGCTCGCTGCGCAGGGCGCGCTCCTCGTCGGTGATGGGCGGAGCGTCGCCTTGACCCTTTTGCTTCCCCCGAAGCTCCCAAAACAGGCTGGCCAGGGCGGTGTTGAGAGTTCCCGCAGCGTGTTCCAGCACCACCGGCTCGGAGCGGGAGCGCAGCAGGTCGCGGGCCGCTTCGGCCAGATGCAGCAGATGCTCCATGGTCAGGTCCAGCCGGTTCATGCGCTTTCACCGTCCTCCCTCATCGACGGGTTGAAGATAGTGGTGAGGGGCTTACGGGGCGCGGGGAAGTCCGACAGCAGGGCCGGCGGCTCGGTGTTCAGGAGGATCCCATTGAAGCGGGCGCCGAGGCAGCGAGCGGCATAGGAGTAGGCGAGGGCCGTCCACCCCGCGACGCGGGAGCTGAGGTGGTCGAAGCGGCTCGGATCGTCGGGGGCCCCTAGCCGTTCGTCGAGACGGTCGAGGAGATCCAGCACCATGTCCTCTGCGTCGGAGGAGGGCGGCGAGTCGCCGGAGGCGGCGTTGATCAACCACAACATGCTGGCGATGAACGGCGCCAGCAGCTCGAGCTCCAGGGACTCGCTCTCCGGCAGCAGCCAGCCGAGGCGGAAGACGTCCTCGGGGTAGTTGTCGAAGCATTTCTGCACGAAGCTGGCGGTGTCCTCCCGACCGTTCTTCCAGGCGAGGCGCCGCAGCCAGCGGTTGCGGCGCTTGATACCCAGGGAGCCTTCGTTCTCCGGCAGCAGGGCTTGGAGCACCAGTCGCTCGCCGAGGAGATCCGGCTCCAGCGGCGGCAGGCGCTTGCGGACCTGCGCTGCGTGGGTCATGGCGACCCTCGCGTAGGTCCCGAAATCGGGATCCTCCGGCAGGTCCAGGCCAAGGGTCGGCTGTTCGTAGAGCTCCTCGAGGTCCTTATTGTCAAAGCCGCCGGTGAAAGTGGTGAGGAGGAGGAGGTTCTCGTACTGTGTCGCCTCTCGGTCTTTGAGCTTCCAGACCTCCTCCCGCTCTCGCTCCAGCAGCCGCTCGAAGAGTCGGCCCCGGGTCAGAGCTCCGCGCTCGGATGTTGCGGAGAAGAAGTAATCGTTGGCGATGGCGTCTCCCACCAATGCGGCGTAGAGCGGTCGGCGGCGGCGATCATGGTAGTCCAGGGCTTCGAGCAGGCGGGCGTCACTCCAGCCTTCGCCGTGGCTGGTTGCGGTGCCTTCGGTGCGTTGAATGCGCTCGCGCATGATCTGCACCAGCACCGCCTCGTCGAGGGGGCCCAGGCGATGCCCGGGACCCTGATATTGGCGAGCCGCGGCCCGCAGCTCACCGGTGAAAATCTGCTCGAGATTGGGATCGTCGCTGCGCCGTTCCACCAACAAGATCCTCACCGGTGGCGAAAGATCTCCCGCCCGGGCTCGGTGGGCGAAGGTCTGGATGAATTCCGCGACCCCTTCCTTGTGCCCGGCGTAGTCGACGATGATCAAGGAGGGGTGATCCGTGCGCCAGGTCCGGGCGGTTTCCCGGGACACCGCGCCGGGAATGGCGAAGCCTCGGCACGGCCACTGCTCCGAGCGGATGTAGAGCTCCAGGGCGAGGCGGCTCTTGCCGGTTCCGGCGCTGCCGGAGAGGATGCTCCAACGGAAGACCGGCTCGTCGGTGGTGGAGAGGGCCAGGGCCTGCCGGACGGCTTCGAGGTCCGGTTCTCGGCCTAGGAAGCGATCGAACTCACGGCGATAAGCGAGGCGATCCGCTTCGCTGTCCGGGCCTTCTTGGACCCGGGGATCCTGTAACCAGCGGCTGTCGGGAGCTTGGCGGTGCAGGAGCTCGTGAACACCGTCGCGGATCGCCGCCTGAGACGGACGATCCTGGTGAATTCTCTGCTGGTGATCGAGCCACAGGACCACCGCCCAAGCCTTCCCGTGGAGCGGTTCCCCACCGGTAATGTCCTGACGCAGCAACGCCTCCGCCTGCGCCTGCATGGAGCTGGCGAGGAAGTGCGCCAGCGGCGTCTTGAGATCTCGGGTCAGGGGGACCCGAGCCCCATAGGCGAGCTCTTCCAGCAGCGCCTCCCAATCCTCGAAGGGCAGGGGGGATCGGGTGTCGGTGGTCAGCAGGGCTTCGAGGGGCGAAGGCCCGCCATGCTCCGCCGTCGCCGGGGCTCCTTCCGAGGCGGTGGGAGCTTCCTCCATCAGGGGCAGGAAGAGCAGGGTGCGATGGAATCCCCGGGCCTTCTTCGACAGCCGGCGCAGATCGTCCCTCTGGTGCCGCGGAAACCGGTCCTCGGCCTGCTGGAGGCAGCGCTCGAGGGCGAGATCGCCGAGCTCCCACAGGGGCTCGCGCAGGTCCGGAAGCTGGTCTCGATCGCTACGGGGCAGGAAGAGCTCCGGCGAGGTGAGCTCCACCAGCTTGGCGCCGGAGGCGACGAGGACCGCTGCGAGAGCCGGGTTGGCGGTGCCCGCCGCCACCACCGCACCGGCCCCGGCGGCGGAGAGGACGGTGCGGGCGGTGTTGATGAGAGCGACCTGGCGGGCCCGTTCTTTAACCATCGAGTGAAACTTCCCTTCGAACCTCGACGCGGTGCGCGAAGGATCCTTCCGAGGCAAGAGCGCCGAGGAGGCGCGCGCAGTAGCTGCCCTGGTAAAGAGGGCCCTTGCGCAGAATAAATGTCGATCCGAGACGAACTATAGCAGTCTCGAGAACGCGGCAGAGACCTTCGGATGTTCCACCGATGCCAACGCTTGGAGGCGGGAGGACGAGATGGGCTTGGGCCCGTTCTGGGGAAGGGGAGAGGAAGGGGCGGGGGACGAGCGGCCTCAGCTCGCCGAGGATTCGGCTTCCGCCAGGTAGCCGAGGCATTTGTACACCAGCTTGGCGGCCAGGAAGTCGCTGGCGGGCTGCCCGCCGATGGGGGCGAGCTCCACCACGTCCATGGCCAGGACGCGCTTGGTGGCGAAGAGCCGGCGGAGCATGCGGAGGGTGGGCCACCAACGGCCGCCGCCGGGCTCGGGGGTGCCGGTGGCGGGGACCAGGGACGGGTCGAAGAAGTCCAGGTCGAAGGTCAGATAGACCGCCTCCGGCAGCTGCTCCAGGAAGCGGTCGAAGAGCTCGTCACCGCGTTCCTCGAGCTCGTAGCCCCAGATCACCGGTAGCTTCCGTGCCTTCACCAGCTGGGCCTCCGGCGACGACAGCGAACGAATCCCCACCGCCAGGGTCGGAGCACCGTCTTCGACGATGCGGCGCAGGACGCTGGCGTGACTGTAGGGAGTGCCTTCGAACTCCTCCCGTAGATCGGCATGGGCGTCGAATTGTACGACTCCCACGGCATCGCCATGGGAGGCCGCGGTGGCGCGCACCGGCGCCAGGGACAGGCTGTGCTCGCCGCCCAGGGTGACGAGGAATTTGCCGGCGTCGAGATGTTTGCGGGCTTCCTCCTGCACCTCTTCCAGGGCCTCCGCTAGATCGAAGCTCTCGGGCTGGAAAAGGGGCAGGGTGTGGATGCCGAGCTCCGCCGGCTCCCGCTGGAGCTCCTCATCGTAGAGCTCCAGCTGATGGGAGGCGGCGAGGATGGCAGCGGGGCCGCCGATGGTGCCCTTGCCATAGCTGGTGGTGCGCTCGAAGGGCACCGGCAGGATCACCGCCCGAGCGCTCTCGTAGTTTGCCTGCTGGGGCTCCAGGAGGGCAAAGTTGGCCGGCTGGAAGGCCATCTCAGGGCAGCAGGACGGAGGCGGCGATGACCGTGGTCCAGCGCCCCTCTTTGTCCCCCTTGGCGGTCTGGGTGAGGGCGGAGGTACGCACGATCTGGCCGGAAATCTTCCAGATCTCCCGCTTCTCGTCGTAGCTCTTGTCGGGATCGAAATCCACTCCCAGGGTGGTGGCCAGCATGGTGGCGGCCAGATCCTCGGCGTAGTCGCTGGCGGTGCGGCTGTCCTCGCCGTAGCCGTGGTGCTCGGAAAGGTAGCCGTATTGGTCACGGTCGGTGGGTTGGGCGACGCCCACGGAGGCGGCGATCATGCGATGGGGCTCGTTGGTCGCTGCTTCCGCCACCACGCAGGGAACCACGGCGCCGGCGGGGAGCATCTCCAGGCCCTTCTTCTTGGGGATGATCTTGCACTGAGGCGGGAAAATGCTGCTAACCCGAACGATATTGATGGCGGCGATGCCGGCACCGCGCAGGGCCATCTCGAAGCTGGTGAGCTTCTCGCGGTGGACTCCCACACCACGGGTCAAGAACATCTGGCGGGGGACGAAGAAGGTGCTGCTCATGAAATCTCCTCGGGACGGATGGACGATGCGCTGCCACCCCGGATAGAGCGATGCTACCAAGGCGAAGCGAGGCGGTTTTAGCAGCAGCCTTCGGCGGCTGTCAATCGCTTTTTTTCTTCCCGTCTGGTTGACCGGTGAGCGATGGCGGCTGCTCTTAGCGTCTTGGTGGGTGTAAGCGATCTCGCGGCGGAGCTCGTTGCGGGGAATCGACCATCCAACAGACTTCATCCAGGAGGAGAGCCCGTGACGCACCAGCAACTGACCACGATCCACGAAATGCCCACCCAGGAACGCCCCCGGGAACGATTGCTGCGCCACGGCAGCCAGACCCTCAGCGAAGCGGAGCTGCTGGCGGTGCTGCTGCGCACCGGGGGCCGGGGCCGCTCCGTGCTCGAAATGGCACGGGAGCTGCTGGACGAGTGGGGTGGCCTGGCGCGGCTGCCGGGGTTGGCCTACGGCGATCTACGGCGGCGGGGCTTGGGAGAGGCCAAGGCGGCGACCCTCCTGGCGGCGCTGGAGATCGCCCGGCGACTGGCCCGGGAAGAGCTGCCGGAACGCCAGCTGATGAAGCGGCCGGACTCGGTGGCGGACTATCTGGCCTTGCGCTATTGCCGCCGGGACCAGGAGATCATGGGGGGCCTCTTCCTCGACACCCGCCATCGCCTTTTGGGAGAGCGGGAGTTCTTCCGGGGCACGCTCCAGCGCACCTCGGTGGAGCCACGGGTGATTCTCAAAGAAGCCTTGGTGCGGGGGGCCGGCGCGCTGCTGCTCTTCCACACCCATCCCAGCGGGGATCCCTCACCCAGCCTCGAAGACCTGAGCTTCACCCGCCGCATGGTCAAGGCTTGCGATGTCATGGGGGTTCCATTGGTGGATCATCTGATTCTCGGCGGCGCCGGCCGCTGGGCCTCCCTCCGCCAGCGCAAACCATGGTAGTCGAGCTCTGGCCGTGTTAGCTTAGAGGGCTTGCGCCGCCCCCTGGAGCGAGCCTTCCGAGCGGGAGTCATTCGGTGGCCGGCGGGAACCGAGGAGACGATATGAGCACCCCATCGACCATCCTGTCCCAGGGCGGCATTCGCCATGGCCTGGCCGGCAGCGGTGATCTGCGCTGGGCCCAAACCGATCTCACCCAAGCGGTGGAGACGGTGCGCCGACGCCTCGATCTCTCCCCCCTGGCAGCGGTGGCCCTCGGCCAGCTGCTGGCGGGAACCGTGCTGATCCAGCGCTTGGTCACCAAGACGCCGTTGCGCCTGCGCCTGGAAGTCCGCGGCGACGGCCCCCTTGGCCGGCTGCAGGCGGAGGTGGACGCCGAGGGCCATCTCCGGGGATCGGTGGATCACGGGAGAGCGGAATCCCCGGACGGCAGCCTAGGCATCGCTTCCGGCATCGGCCACGGGCTGCTGCGGGTGGTGCGCCAGACCGCCCGCGGCAACTACGAGAGTCAGGTGGAGCTGGTACCCTCGGGTATCGGCCAGACCCTGACCCACTACCTGGAGCAGAGCGAGCAGATCCGCGCCGCGGTGCTGCTGGGGGTGATGGCCCGCCCCGAGGGGATCACCGCCGCCGGCGGGCTGGTGCTGGAGGCGCTGCCCGACGCCGATGGCGATCTCTTGCTGGCGGTGGAAGAGCGCATCGCGGAACAGGAGAGCGTCAGCCGGCTGCTGGAGAGCCCGGACGAAGACGCCCTGCTGGACGATGTCCTGGGGCAGCTGGACCGCGAGACTCTGGCCAGCGACACCTTGAGCTACGCTTGTAGCTGCGATCGCGACTCCTTGCTCCAGCGGCTGCGGGAGTTGCCGGTGGAAGATCTGGAATACTTGGAGCAGAAGGGCGGCGACGGTACCGAGGTGGTGTGCACCTACTGCGGGGCTCGCTACCTGTTCCAAGCCGACGAGCTCCGCCCCGTTCAATAGCCGCGAAATTCCACGAGTGAAAGCCCAGCCATGAAGCGCTTCTACGTCACCACCCCCATCTACTACGTCAACGACCGGCCCCACATCGGTCACGTCTACACCACAACGGTGGCGGATGCCATCGCGCGCTATCACCGTCTGTGCGGCGAGAAGGTCTTCTTCCTCACCGGCACCGACGAGCACGCCGCCAAGGTCGCCGAAGCGGCACGAGAGCAAGGACTGGAGCCCCGGGCCTGGGCGGACCGCAACGCCGAGGCCTTCCAGCAGACCTTCCAGCGCCTGGGCTCCAGCCACGACGACTTCATCCGCACCTCCGAAGCGCGTCACGAGGAGCGGGTCTTGGGCTACGTGCGCCAGCTGATGGACAGTGGCGACGTCTACCTGGGGGAGTACGAGGGCTGGTACGACGAGGGCCAGGAAGAGTACGTGCCGGAGGCCAAGGCCAAGGACAACGAGTTCAAGAGCCCCATCAACGGCAAGCCGCTGGTGCGCAAGAAGGAGCACAACTATTTCTTCCGCCTGAGCCGCTTCGCCGAGCCCCTGCTGGAGCTGCTGGAGAGCGGTGAGCTGGAGGTGCGGCCGGAGGCTCGCCGCAACGAGGTGGTGGCGCGCATCCGGGAAGGGCTCCACGATGTGCCCATGAGCCGCACCGGCGCCGGGGATTGGGGCATCCCCATGCCCGGGGATCCGGAGCACACCATCTACGTCTGGATCGACGCCCTGTTCAACTACCTGACGGCGGTGGATACCGACGAGCGGCGAGAGTTCTGGCCTGCTCAGGTGCATTTCCTGGCCAAGGACATCCTGTGGTTCCACGCGGTGGTTTGGCCGGGGTTGTTGCTGGCTCTGCGGGCACTTCCGGGGAATGATTGGATCCGCCTGCCTCAGATCGTCTACTCCCACAGCTTCTGGATCCGCGAGGGGCAGAAGATGAGCAAGAGCCTGGGCAATTTCATCGATCTCGAGGAGTTGGACCGCTACACCCGGGACTTCACCCTCGACGGCCTGCGCCACTTCCTGCTCACCCAAGGTCCCCTGGGCACCACCGACAGCGACTTCGCCGAGGACCGGCTGGTGGACGTCTACAACAGCGACCTGGCCAACACCCTGGGCAACAGCATCAGCCGGGTGGTCAACATGACCCACCGCTACTTCGACGGTCGGGTGCCGGAGCCCGGGCCGAAGGTGCCGGCGGGGGAGGGGCACGGTGACACCGCCGAGACCTGCGTCGCCCGCTGCCGCCAGGCCTACGACGACCTGGATCCGGCGGCGGCGGTGATCGCGGCGCTGGATCTGGTGCGGGCGGTGGACGGCTATATCGACAAGACTCGCCCCTTCGCTCTGATCAAGGATCCGGAGCGCAAGCCCGAGGTGGGCACCATCCTTTACAACTGCGCCGAAGCCCTGCGCATCGCCACCGTCCTCCTCTGGCCCATTATCCCGTTCAAGGTGGAGGAGGCCTGGCAGCGGTTCGGCCAGGTAGGCCTCATCGAGGCCCTGGCCGCCGGAAATGGGGACGTAGAAGACTGGTGCCGCTGGGGTGGGTTGCAGCCGGGAACCGCCCTCGAGAAGGGGCCGGCGCTCTTCCCGCGCATCGACAAAGAGAAATACCTGGCCCAAAGCCCCGCCACCGCGGGCCGAGCCCAATCATCGGCAACAGCGTCATCGGCGGAGGGCGCCGAGGAGGAAAACGACGGCATGATCAGTATCGACCAATTCTTCGAGACCCAGCTGAAAGTGGGCATCGTCCAGGCGGCGGAGGCGATTCCCAAATCGTCCAAGCTGCTCAAGCTCACCGTCGACGTGGGCGAGGAAGAGCCCCGCTCCGTGGTGGCGGGCATCGCCAAGGCCTATGAGGCGGAGGAGCTGGTAGGCCGCAGGGTGGTGGTGGTAGCCAATCTGCAGCCGGCGAAGCTGATGGGCGTGGAGTCCCAGGGCATGGTGCTGGCCGCTTCCCTGGACGGCAAGCCGGTGCTCGTCTCGCCGGTAGAAGAAGTGCCGCCGGGCACGCAAGTCCGATGACCGATGGCTCGGTAGCGGGAAAGAACGGCATGGCTTTCGATTCCAACGCCCTGGTGGATTCCCACTGTCACGTCCAGAGCCTGCCCGCGGACGAGCGGGAGGCGGCCTTGGACCGTGCTCGGGAGCGCGGCGTCGAGGGCTTCCTGCTCCCCGCCATTCGGCTCTCCGAGGCGGAGGAGCTATTGGACTTCTGCCACCGCCACGAGGGTGTCTGGTGCGCTCTGGGAGTGCACCCCCACGAGGCTTCCACATGGCAGGACGGCGACGAGGAGCGGCTGCGTTCCCTGCTGACGGATCCCAAAGCGGTGGCGGTGGGGGAGTGCGGCCTCGATTTCCACTATGACAACTCCCCTCGGGAGCAGCAGCACGAGGCCCTGCGCGCCCAATGGGCCCTGGCACTGGACCTCGGCCTTCCTGTGGTGGTGCACAACCGGGACAGCAACCAGGCCATGCTCGACGAGGTCCGGCGACCGGAGCACCGGGAGCTTCAGGGAGTCTTCCACTCCTTCGCCGGAGGTCTGGAGATGGGCCGGGAGCTGGTAGAGCGGGATTTCTACCTCGGCTTCACCGGCATGGTCACCTTCCGCGCCGCGGACAATGTGCGCGAGGTCTTGCCGGTAGTGCCCCCGGAACGCCTGCTGGTGGAGACCGACACCCCCTACCTGGCCCCGGTACCCCACCGCGGCCAGCGCAACGAGCCCGCCTACGTAGTAGAAATCGCTCAGCGGGTGGCGGACGAGCTCGACGAGCCCCTCACCGACCTCACCCGCCGCACCACCGAGAATTTCTTCCGGTTGTTTCCCAAGGCGGCGGGCTGATCAGAACTCGCAGGCCGGGACCCCGTCCTCGATGCCGTAGTAGAGCTTCTGGAAGAGCGTCATGTCGTAGGTGGTGATGGTGCCGTTGTCGCTGGCGTCGGCGTTGGAGAGGGTCACAGGGTCGGTGATGTAGTTGATGTTGAGGATGTGCTGGCGCAGGATCTGGGTGTCGTCGTAGTCGGCACCGGTGCTCTCGTCCGCCCATTCCAGCTCACCGTCCCAATCCATGTCGCCGCAGCGCGGGAAGGTGGAGATGGTGCCGGTGATGACGTTGGCGATGAGGATAGCGTCGAACCAGCCGCCGCCGGGGGCGGTGGTGCAGGGGGTGCCGTCGCCGTCGACGTCGGCGTTGAATTGCTGCTCCAGGGTCAGCGGTGTGTTGTTGATGCAATAGCCGCGAAGCAGGCCGATGTCGGTGATGCTGAGGGAGCCGTCCCCGTTGAGGTCTCCGAGCTCGCAGCAAGGCGGTGATTGGGCTTGGGCGGGCAGTGCCAGGACGGCCAGGATCAGGGCGAGACTTATGCTGGCAACGTACTTCATTCCGTTCTCTCCTTAGAAAAGTAGACTCCAGATAAGAGCTGTCGGGAGAGTACCCGCGGGCCTGGGAAAGATCAATCCTTTCCCGCAGGCCCCTTTTCGGAGACCCTTTTCCAGAGCCCCTTTGCCGAGATCTGGCCGGGGCCGATGAAGCTGAGAGAGGCGGAGAGAGAGGGACAGCGAGGGAGAGAGGCTAGACCGGGTTCGGCACGTCGATGAACTCGACGTCGAGGTCGAAGGCCTGGGCGATGTGCTCGCCGAGGGCCTGGATGCCGCAACGCTCGGTAGCGTAGTGGCCACAGGCGAGGAAGTGGATCTGGTTTTCCCGCGCCAGATTCATCACCCACTCGCTGACCTCGCCGGTGAGGAAGGCGTCGAGACCTTGGTCGATGGCGGTGTAGAGCTCCTTCTGGGCTCCGCCGCTGATGATGCCGAGGGTGGAGACTTGCTCCGGGCCGCTGAGGAAGGCGAGGGGCTCCTGGCGGTAGAAGTCTTCGGTGCGACGCACCAGCTCCGGGGCCGGGACCGGCTCGGGGAAGCGACCCTTGAAGCCTACGGGGTAGCCCTTGTGGTCCCCGAAGGGTTCGAGCTCCATGAGGCCCAGAGCGCGGGCCGCCACGGCGTTGTTGCCGACTTCCGAATGACGGTCCAGGGGCAGGTGGTAGGCGAGGAGGTTGAGATCGCCGGCCATCAGCTCGGCGACCCGCCGATACTGCATGCCGGTGAGGGAGTAAGGCATGCCGGTCCAGAAGATCCCGTGGTGGACCAGCACCGCGTCCGCCTCCGCCTGCCGGGCACGCTCGAAGAGCTCCTGGCAGGCGGAGACGCCGGTGACGACCTTGCGGATCTCGCGCCGTCCCTCGACCTGGAGGCCATTGGGGCCGTAGTCCGCGCCCTCGTGGGCGTGGAGGTAGCGGTCGAGGTAGGCGACGAGCTCCGCGCGGTCCATAGCTATCTAGGGTGGGGCCTTAGCGTCCGCGACCGCCGCCACGACCGCCGCGTCCGCGACCGCCGCCGCCGCCACGGCCACCGCGATCACCACCGCGGCCACCGCGATCCCGGCCACGGCCGCCGCGATCCCGATCACCGGAAGGCGCGGGAACTCCCATGCCCTCGTAGTCGGCGGGATCGAAGTCCGGATCGTCCATGATCACGGCCTTGCGGGAGAGGCGGATCTTGCCGCTGTCGGGGTCCATGTCGATGACCTTGACGGTGATCTCGTCACCCTCGGTGCAGATGTCCTCGACCTGACCCACCCGATAGGGCGCCAGCTCGCTGATGTGGCACAGGCCCTCGGTGCCGGGCATGATCTCGACGAAGGCACCGAAGCCCTCGACGCGCATCACGCGGCCGGAGTAGGTGACGCCGATCTCCGGCTCCGCGGTGAGGCGCTCGATGATCTCGATGGCACGCTGCGCCGCCGGCTTGTCCGGGGAGGCGATGATGACGTTGCCGTCGTTCTCGATCTCGATGTCGCAGCCCGTCTCCTCGATGATGGAGCGGATGGTCTTGCCGCCGGGACCGATGACGTTGCGGATCTTCTCCTTGCTGATCTCCATGGTGTAGAGCCGCGGAGCGTACTGGGAGAGATCGTCGCTGGGCTGGGGCGCGGCCTTTTCCATCAGATCGAGGATGTGCATGCGGCCGGCCTGAGCCTGCTCCAGCGCCTGACCCATGATCTGCTTGCTGACGCCGCCGATCTTGATGTCCATCTGCAGGGCGGTGATGCCCTCGCGGGTACCGGCGACCTTGAAGTCCATATCGCCGTAGTGGTCTTCCTGACCGGCGATGTCGCTGAGCACGGCGAAGCGGTCGTCCTCGTCCTGGATCAGGCCCATGGCGACGCCGGCCACCGGCGCCCGCAGGGGCACGCCGGCGTCGTACAGCGCCAAGGAGGCACCGCAGACGGTGGCCATGGAGGAAGACCCGTTGGACTCCAGAATGTCGGAGACCACGCGCACCGTGTAGGGGAACTCGTCCTCGTGGGGCAGCATCGGGGTGATGGCCCGGCGGGCGAGGACGCCGTGACCGATCTCACGGCGGCCCGGGCCGCGCAGGAAGCGCACCTCGCCGACGGAGAAGGGCGGGAAGTTGTAGTGCAGGAGGAACTTCTGCAGGCTCTCGCCCTCGTATTCCTCGATGATCTGTGCGTCCCGGCGGGTGCCGAGAGTCGCCGTCACCAGGGCCTGGGTCTCACCGCGGGTGAAGAGGGCCGAGCCGTGGGTGCGGGGCAGCAGTCCGGTCTGGATGGTGATGTCGCGGATCTCGTCCAGCTTGCGGTCGTCGAAGCGGACGGCATTCTCCAGGATGGTCTCCCGCAGGAAAGCCTCCTCGAGGGTGTGGACGATCTTCTTGACCTGGCCGCGGATCTCGTCGTCGTCCTCCGGCAGGGTCTCCAGGAAGGGGTCCAGCACCGCGTTGACGTTGTCCCGGCGGTCGAACTTCTTGGCGGTGAAGAGGGCCTTGCGCAGGGGCTCGCCGATGGCGTCCTTGACCCGGTCGAAGAGTTCCTGGGGATAAGGTTCCGGGGACTCCCACTCGGGCTTCTTGATGCCGGCCTCGCGGGCCATGTCCTGCTGCACGGCGATGATCTTCTTGATCTCCTCGTGAGCCTGGAAGATGCACTCGAGGATGACATCCTCTTCCACCTCGTTGGCGGCGGCTTCCACCATCACCACGGCCTTCTCGGAGCCCACCACGACCAGGTCGAGGTCGGCGATGTCGCGCTGGCTGTTGGTGGGGTTGAACACCACCTCGTCCTCCACCAGCCCCACCCGGACGGCGCCGACGTGGTGGTAGAAGGGAATCTCGGACAGGGCCAGGGCGGTGGACGCGCCGTTGATGGTGAGGATGTCGCTGTCGTTCTCGCCGTCGGCGGACAACACGAACCCGATGATCTGGGTCTCGCTGAAGTAGCCGTCCGGGAAGAGGGGACGTAGAGGCCGGTCGATGAGACGGGCGGTGATGGTTTCCTTCTCGCTGGGGCGGCCTTCGCGCTTGAAGAAGCCACCGGGGATGCGTCCGCCGGCGGAGCTGTACTCGCGGTAGTCGACGGTCAGGGGCAGGAAGCCCCGGGGGCTCGCCTTGCCCTTGGCCATGGTGGCGGTGACCAGCACCATGGTGTCGCCGACGCGAACGGTGCAGGAGCCGTCCGCCTGGGTGGCCATATGCCCCGACTCGATGATCATGGTGTCGTCACCGACGGGGATTTCTCTACGTAGTTTCATTGCTTCTCTCTTTTCTTCTCTTCTTCTTTCTTCTGCTTCCATCCCGGACTGCCGGCCGACATGGGTCGGTTCTTGGGCGCCCGAGGGCCGCGGATCGATACCGCGACGACGATACGCCGAAACAGCCGCGCTGAAGGCCGCCACCCCGTGGGGATGGCGCTTCTAGGCTCCGGCGTATCGGCTCTGGGAACCGGCTCGACGGATCGAAACCGGCTCGGGATCAGGGGCTGGCTACTTGCGGATGCCGAGCTTCTGGATGATGGTCCGGTAGCGCTCGATGTCCTGCTTCTTCATGTAGTCGAGCAGGCGGCGGCGCCGTCCCACCAGCTTGAGCAACCCACGCCGGCTGTGATGGTCCTGTTTGTGGGTCTTGAAGTGCTCGGTGAGCTCGGTGATGCGGTGGGTCAGCAGGGCAACCTGGACCTCCGGCGACCCGGTGTCACCCTCGTGCAGCTGGTACTCTTCGATAATTCCGCTCTTGACTTCCTGTGTCTGAGGCAACTTCTCTTCCTCCAATTATCTTTCTTCAGCCTGCGGATTCTACCACAAGCATTCCTTCGTCAATGTTCTGAACAATCGGTGAGTCGAATCTCTCTCGAGGCCCTTGCCATGGAAGGTTTCCGGCCCTATTTGAACACCACTCTCGGCTGGATGACGCCGACCCGGTCCCCGATGCGCTCGGCGATGGTGCCGACGGCGATGAAGTGCTGACGCTGGTCGAGGAGCTGCACCCAATCGCCCTCTTCGCCTTCGAGGTCCCGCACCAGAACGGTCTGGCCGTTGTTGATGCGCTGCTGCTGCTTGGCGTCCGCCACCACCTGACCGAAGGGGAGGGGAATGCGGTCGAAGGGGATCCAGGCGTTGCCCAGCCAATCGGTGTCGGTGCCGTTGGTCCCCAGTCCAGCAGCCTGGCCTGGCTCCGGAGCTCCGTCCGGAGCCAGCAATTCCGCCCGGCGATCCTCGAGCTCTTCGATGGTGGCGGCGTCGTCCAGGCGAAAGGCGCCGACCTGAAGCCGCCGGAGCTCCGCCAGATGAGCGCCGCAGCCCAGGGCCTGCCCTAGATCGTGGGCCATGGAGCGGGCGTAGGTACCGGAGGAGCAACCAAGGCGAAAGGGCAGCCGGCCGTCTGCCAGCTCGCCCTGGGGCGAGAACTCGAAGATCTGGACCTCCTTGGTGGACTCCGGCACTTCCTCGCCGCTGCGGGCGAGTTGGTAGAAGCGCTTGCCGTCCTTCTTCTTGGCAGAGTAGCGGGGAGCTTGCTGGAGGAGGGTGCCCTGGAACCCCTCCATGGCCTGCACCACGGCGTCGTGGGTGAGGTCGTCGATGGGGTTCTCCGCCACCGTTTCGCCACCGGCGTCGTAGGTGTCGGTTTCGATGCCGAAGCGGATCACGCCCTCGTAGACCTTCGGAGCCCGGATCAGGAAACGGGTGAGGCGGGTGGCACGGCCAACGGTGAGCACCAGTAGGCCGGTGGCACCAGGGTCGAGGGTCCCGCAATGGCCGATCTTTTTTTGCCGCAGCAGCCGGCGGCACTGCTGGACGATGTCGTGAGAAGTGCAGCCGGCGTGCTTGTCGACCAGGAGGAGTCCGTCTTTATTCATCGCGCTGAGGTGCTGTGGGGGGTTGGGTTCAGCTCCCGCGCCCGGGGGTGGGGGAGCTGGTGAAAGGAAAGGGGTGAGTTTCTAGCTCTCGCCCTCGGATGGCTCCTTGGACTCGGACTGGCCGGTGCTCTCCCCGCCAGGTTCTTCTTCCGAAGCCTCTTCTGCAGCCTGGGTGAAGAGAGCCGTGAGGGCTTCGACGATCTGCTGTCGACCTTCCGGGAAGTCCGCTTCCAGCTCGCAGCCGGCGGCGTTCTTGTGGCCACCGCCGCCGTGGGCAGAGGCGATCTTCTCGACGTCCAGCTCTCCCTGGCTGCGCAGGGAAACTTTGAGAGTCTTCTCGTCCTTGCGCCGCAACAGACCCACCGCCTCGACGCCGGCGATGGACCGGGGTACGTCGATGAGCCCTTCCGCATCCCCCGGCTCGGCGCCGGCGGCCTCGAACGCCTCGGGGGTGAGCAGAGCAGTGGCGATGCGGCCGTCGTGATGCAGCTCCAGGGTCTTGAGCATCTCGCCCATCAGCCGCACCATGCCCAGAGGCTGGTTTTCGTACAGCCAATGGGCCACCTTGGACGGCTGGGCGCCCTGGTGCACCAAGTCTGCGGCGGCTTCGAAGGCTGCCTCGGTAGCGTTGGCGAAGCGGAAGCCCCCGGTGTCGGTGACCAGCGTGAGGTAGAGCAGGGTAGCGGTCTGGGCGTCGAGCTCCACGGTCATGGCCTTGGCCAAGCGATAAACCATGGACCCCGCCGACGGTGCCGCCGGGTCGACCCAGCTGACCTTGCCGTAGAGCTGATTGCCCAGGTGATGATCGATGTTGACCAGGGGCAGACCGCCGAAATGGTCTTCCAGCCCGGTGCGCTCGAGGCTCGGGCATTCGAGGACGATGACGCCGGAAAAGGCCTTGGGGAACCCTGCCGGCGGCTCGTCGCCGACCACGATGCGCTCGGCACCGGGCAGCTGGCGATAGATCTGGGGCGTTTCGTCGCGCATCCAGATGAGCGCGCTCTTCCCCATGCGGCGGAGGACCCGGGCCATGCCCAGGGCCGAGCCGATGGAGTCGCCGTCGGGGTTGCGGTGGCTGGTGAGCAGAAAGCGGTTGCCGCGGCGGATCAGCTTGAGGAGTGCGTCAGGTAGGTTCGTCGCCGGCATGGAGGTTCTCCAGGATTTCCGAGATTCGCTGGCTGTGTTCCGCGCCGCGATCGAGGCGGAAGACCAGCTCGGGGGTGGTGCGCAGCCGCAGCCGTTTCGACAGCTGGGTACGCAGGTAGCCGCTGGCGTGGATCAAGGCGTCCACCGCCTGCTGGCGTTGGTCCTCCTCGCCGAGGGCTGAGACGCCGATGACGGCCCGGCTGAGGTCTGCGTTGACTTCCACAGTGGAGATGGACACCAGCTTCACCCGGGGGTCTTTCACCCGGTGGAGGAGGAGGTCCGAGAGCTCCGCTCGGAGTAGCTCGGCGACGCGGTCGGTACGGCGGATCATCGAGCTTCCTCCAAGACCCGCGGGTACCAGCCGGAGACCATGGCGGCGGGCTCTGCGTCGAAGACCCGGCGCAAATCTTCCAGCAGGTTCTCCATCTCGCCGTAGCGATTACCCACCACGGCAATAGAGATCTCCGCCCGCTGGTGCAGGTCGTGGAAGTCGGTCTCCGCCACCGACACGCGGTAGCGGCGGTGGATGCGCTCCACCAGGCTCTTGATCACCTTGCGTTTCTCCTTGAGGCTGCGCACCCCGGGTAGGTGCAATTCGCACACCGTGACTCCGACGAACATCGATCAGCCTGTAGGTTGGGGGGATGGGGCGGCTCAGAGAGTCTGAGCCACCTCTTCCTTGGCGAAAGCTTCGATGATGTCGCCCGGTTTGACGTCCTGGAAGCGCTCCAGGCGGATGCCGCAGTCGAAGCCGCTGCGGACCTCCGAGGCATCGTCTTTGAAACGCCGCAGGGAGCCGATCTTGCCCTCGTGGACGACGACGTTGTCGCGCAGCAGGCGCACGGAAGCGTTGCGCTGGATCACGCCTTCGACGACGTGGCAGCCGGCGATGGTGCCGGACTTCGGAACCTTGAAGGTTTCCCGCACCTCTGCACGGCCCAGCTGAACCTCCTGGAAGGTGGGTTCGAGGAGGCCGGCCATGGCCTTGCGAAGCTCGTCGATGAGCTCGTAGATGACGGTGTAGAGGCGAATCTCCACCTCTTCTTTTTCCGCCAGGTCGGAGGCGTTGCGCTCCGGACGGACGTTGAAGCCGATGACGATACCGCCGGAGGCCAGGGCCAGCTGGACGTCGTTGGTGGTGATGGCACCGACGCCGGCGAGGAGGGTGCGCACCTTGACTTCGTCGGTGGCGAGCTTCTGCACTGCGTCCTTGAGTACCTCGACGGAACCTTGGACATCGGCCTTGAGCACCACCGGTAGCTCTTTGATCTCGCCGGTCTCGATCTTGGTGAAGAGCTGATCCAGGGAAATACGGCCCTGGGTCGGGCTGAGGGAGCGCTGGCGCTCCTCGTTGGCGCGGAATTCCGCGATGCTGCGAGCCTTGGACTCTTCCTCCAGCACCTGGAAGGTGTCACCAGCATGGGGCACGTCGTTGAAGCCGGTGACCTCCACCGGCGTCGCCGGGCCCGCTTCTTCGAGGCGCTGGCCCAGGTCGTCGGACATGGCGCGGATGCGGCCCCAGGTCTTGCCGCTGACGAAGGAGTCTCCCACCTGCAGGGTGCCGTTTTGCACCAGCACGGTGCCGATGGTGCCGCGGCCCACTTCCTTGCGGGCCTCCAGCACGACGCCCTGGGCAGCGACCTCCGGGCGAGCCTTGAGCTCGAGGATATCGGCTTGCAGCAGGATCATCTCCAGGAGCTCCTGGATGCCTTCCTTCTTGAGCGCCGAGATGTGCACCGAGACGGTGTCGCCGCCCCAATCCTCGACCAGCAGGTTGTGATCCGCCAGCTCTTTCTTGACCCGATCGGGGTTGGCGTTGGCCTTGTCGATCTTGTTGACCGCCACGATGATCGGCACGTTGGCGGCGCGGGCGTGGTCGATGGCCTCGATGGTCTGGGGCATGACGCCGTCGTCGGCGGCCACCACCAGCACCACGATGTCCGTGACCTTGGCGCCGCGGGCGCGCATCATGGTGAAGGCCTCGTGACCGGGGGTGTCGAGGAAGACGACCTTCTGGCCGTGGACGTCGACACCGTAGGCGCCGATGTGCTGGGTGATGCCACCGTGCTCACCCTCGATCACCCGCGAGGAGCGGATGGCGTCGAGGAGAGAGGTTTTGCCGTGGTCGACGTGACCCATGATGGTGACCACCGGAGCGCGGGCGACCTTCTCGCCCTCGTCGCCGGATCCTTCCATCTCCAGCTCCTCGGTCAGCTGCACTTCCTCCTCGAAGCTCACGACCATGGTCTCGACGCCCAGATCCTCGGCGATCTTCTCCGCCAGCTCGGCTTCCAGGACGTTGTTGATATTGGCCATGACGCCACGGGCGAAGAGGGCTTTGATCAGGTCCTTCGACTTGACGCCGAGCTTCTCGGCGAACTCGCGGACGGTCATGCCCTCGGAGATCATCACCGGGCCTTCCGGCGCGCTCTCCTTGAAGGTGAGCTTTTCCACCACCGGCGCCGGTGCCGGCTGACGGCTGCGGTCTGAGCGGCGGCGGCGCTGTCCGCCACCACCGAAGCTGCCACCTCGTCCGCGGCCTCGGCCACGAGCGGTGCGGGCAGGCTGGCTGGGGCCGGAGGGGGCGCGCACACCACCAGGGTCGGCGGTGACCTTGGCGCGTTTGATCTGGCGCACCTTGGGAGGCTCGGCCTTGGCCGCCGCCGCCGGCTTGGTCTTTGGCGGCTCTTCGGCC
>JAXHTF010000097.1 GCA_034211275.1 Acidobacteriota bacterium | reverse complement strand
CAAGAGGTTGCAAAGACCAAAGTTATAGCATTCCAACCGATTGCGTCGGTAAGTTCTGGGAAGTCGTGGACATCAAGGTCACCCCTTCCGCAGTCGACATCATCGAGCGGAACACCTGCAGTCAGGAGCCCATTCGGCGTTGGGCTCGAGGGCAGAAGTAGCTCCACACCGCACCAGCAAGCCCATGGATACACAGGCTTACACAACCCACACCGAGTCGAATCGCGAAAACAACTCGCCCAGAGCGGTTGACGGAAAGAGTATTCGCTCATATGGCGTAGCTGTAGGACTTCTGTGTACTGTGCTGATAGCGATTCTATGCACTTTCCTTGGAAAAAGCGAGGCCAAGAAAAATTACTCTACTTCACAAAGGACCAAGAAGGGACCTCCAGCCCTAGCCGGGAGTTCCTGCAACGAGGAACACTTATACCGCATAAATACCACCTACTGTCGCCCTAAAGACCCCATCGACCTGTACATAATCGAAGATCATTCCTTTAGTTCAAAAGAAGCGAGAAGACGCCTTCTCGTCGATGAGATTCGGACAATCGCCTCTCAGGACCCCGAGATAGCTGACCTCATTGCCTGCACAGGATTTGCATCGAGCGTGATGCCTGAAACATTTCAACCAGCCCCTAATGACGCTGAAGGATGCTTAGCAAGGCTAAAGGAAGCCAAAAAATACCGATCCGAGGAGACGAATAGGCACTTCTACGAGACAACCGATTTCGAAAAATTATTTTCCTCTCTTGAGCAAAGAATTACACAAGAGCGACAGTTCGACTCCGGAACTCCACAATTAGATCGACGGCACCGAAAGCACCGCGACATCATAGTAATAATTTCTGATGGCATACATCACCTAGAAAGCAGTGCAAAAGACTGTGTTCGTGCGGGAGAAGTGGCACCCGAGGAGGTCTTTCGGAGCTTCCGCTCTCTAAAAACAAGCCTACTTCAACACCAAGCCGAGACTTGGGCCTTCTTAGTAATCCTGGATCCTCAAGAGGGATGTGTCGCTGATATTGAGACCTACTGGCAAAGCCTCATCAATATTGGACTCATCACCATCCAAGCTCCACGACCAAAGGCCATAGAGACCATTACCCAAGAAATTCTCCAAATAGTAAATTCTCACCGATACTCGATCTCAGCAGCTGGCACAGAACCAAGGATTGCTCACCGTCTCGCTCTTGACTTCAGGTCGACCGTAGAGATCACCTTCAACGTGCGGCGCTTTGGGCAATTGCCTTTCGAGCCCCTCAGGAGTCCTGACCTACCCATAAGAATGGCCACCTTGGGCGAGGAAGGAGGGAGCACAATAGTGCCCTTGACCCACAAAGTCAGTCATCGGGAACAGAGAGTGCATCAAAGCAGGCAATTCATTAGCACACGAAACCCAACCTCGACGATATCATTCCATAATGACGCAAATATGGAGCTCGATCCCAAGAAGACCTACTTCATACAACTGGACATTGATGGGGTCTGCACGAGCCAGAAAGTACCGCTCCCTCCGCACTGGCGCCCCCTTGCAATTAGCGCACTCAAACGACTGCACAACACCTTGTGGAATCCTCTGGTTTTCCTGCTAGCCATATTCGTACTGGCGCGCCTACTACTGGCCATCACCCAAAAACAAGCAGCACCGACAGTAGCTTTAACTCTCATCTTCACTGAAGTATTCCTTATATCTCTATTCAACTCCGGATCGATAGCTATTTACATCATGAGCGAAGGCAGCTCTCCGCCGCTCTTCGAGCTGCTAAGTAAGGGAGCAACAGTCCTCGTAGCCTTTATACCCGGCTGGAACACTGACTCAAGCGCAGAGCTCTCTTAGACATCAAGAGCAACCCCAGAAACAAAGCTACATTCCTATCAAGAACAGAAGGTTGTTTTGCGTACACCACAAGAGGAAAGCACCGAGATCTCACTAGAAAAGGCCCATGATTACCTCCGAGAGGGAGCGATCGCGGCAGCACGGGGAATCTTGGAGCGTCTCCTGGCAGTTAATGAGAATGATCAAGAGGCCCTAGACCTGCTCTGGAGCCTCGAAGAGGAGGGCCCTGAGGAAGGGGCTGATCCTCAGATCACGGTCCACCCAGTCGCTGCTCTTCGCTCCGAAGTCCAAAACCTCCTCGATCAGCAATACATAGCCGACGCTCGATGGACCCTCGAGCAGGCTCGTCCCGGCTTTGAGGAGGAAGCGGAGCTGGGCGAAATTGAGCGGTTAGTACGGATTGCAGAGGAGCGAGAGAGAAATGTCCAGGACCTTTTCTCGCGCGGGATGAATCTCCTCGAGAGCCACGACTTGGAGGATGCAGAAGAAGCTCTCAAGCAGCTCCAGCACCTTGCTCCTCAAGGGACCGAAGCTGAAGCCCTGGAGCAGGCCCTGAAACAAGCCCGAGAGGCGAAGGCAGGAGCTGAAGAAGAGAGGAAAGCTGAAGGGACGGCGGCGGAGCTAGCTGAAGAGGCACAGTCGGCTCTGTCAAGAAGCCTCATCTCGGATGCATCAGCAGAAGAGTCGAAGGAGCCCCAAGGGGGGATCGAAGCAACCCCGGCAACGGGCGACTCGCTGCCGCCCCCTCCGGCAGGTCTCCAAGAGACTGAGGAGCCTGAGACCTCGGTGGCCTTAGAACGTTCCCCACACTCTACTTCTGCAGCCAATCAGCCCACCGCAGGAAGACTCCCGCCCCAACGGCCTGCGGAATCAGAGACGCTGTCTGAGACTCCGGCTGCAGGTTCGTCGGCGGACCAGTCTGGTTCCGAGGCAGCTGCTCGAACGCTTCGACTCCCTCCGATCACTCAAAGCCACAAGAGTCCGCAGCAAGAAACCTTGGAAGTCCAGCGAGTTTCCGAGGGTACGCCACCTCGGGATTCAGGCTCCCTCACCGCCGGGGGGACCCCAAACCCGACCACGATCAGCGCCGGCGACACAACCCGCCAACTGGCTGCAGAGGAAGCCCCTCTGGGGAAACGAGCGCCCACCTCGCGCCCGGCCCTGGCTGCCGCTCTCCTTCTGATTCTCCTTGCAGCAGCCTGGTGGACGTCCTCCTTATTCGAATCTCCAGAGCTTCCAGAGCTCGAGTTCACCCGAGTCTCCCCAATCGGCCCGATCCAGCTAGGCTGTGCGACGACGGACAAACAATGCGCTCCAGACGAGACACCCTTCCCGCTGGCTTCTATGGCCCCCTTCGAGCTTGCCGTCACCGAAACAACCTGGGGGCAGTACCAAAGATGTGTGGAGGCCAGGCGCTGCGCAGAGCCATGGAGCCGTAGGGAGAGCCCACCTCCGGACGACCACCCTGTTACAGGAGTCACCTGGGAGAACGCTCAAGCTTTCTGCCGCTGGGCGGCCGAGGGACGTCTACCTACCGAAATCGAATGGGAGCTTGCTGCCCGCGCCGGAGGCACGCTGGAAGGTAAGTACCCGACCGGAGCCACCCTCGGGCCCAGCCTAGCCCATTACGGTCAAGCGACTTGCTGTAGCGCCTCAGATGCTGGCCGCTGGCCGCCAACTCGCCCCGTTGGATCCTTTGATGCCAATGGTCTCGGCCTAAAGGACATGGCCGGCAACGTTGCCGAGTGGACCGCCTCGCGGTATGAGCCCTCCCTGCAGATTTACGAACCGCTCACTCGGTTGCCTGAAAGAACCGCGGACTCATCGGAGGGGCTTCTGGTCACGGTTCGGGGAGGCTCCTGGATCCATCCTGCGAACATGCTTAGAGTTTCAGCTCGGCAAGCGCTCGACCCAGAGCTCAGCGCCGGAACCGTCGGCTTCCGTTGCCTCCGGGCGGCTACCGCTCAGCCAGACGACAGATCAGGCTAGCCATTTCCCTGAAAATCGAGTAGGTGCCCTCTATCGGGCAGCCGGGTTGTTGACGCGATGCTCGGAGAACTCGCTGGCCAAAATCCGCAGCAGCTGATTGTGTTCGAATCGGAGCTCGATCACCTTCAAAGCCGAAAGCTCATCGAAGCGATTTGCGCAAGCCTGAGGAAGGTGAGAAGGCCAAGCCGGATAGTAGAAAAGCGCTGCCCCGGCCAACCAAGCGGTGGGTGGGTGACCGTCTCTCAAGACTTCGATCTTGGCTCGGCCTGCCTTCTTGAGCTCGAATAGGGCTTGGATGCTCCGCAGGTCGCCATCGTAGCTCGTCGGTTCGTTGGCGAGATGCGGCGGGCTGATCCGTTCTCCATTGACGCTGAGAATCGAATAGCCTCGGGGTAATGAGATCGGCTGGCCGTCGCCGATCTTCAAGATTCCTTCCTGGGCCTGGTAGGCACAGCCTTGACGACACTTGATGGTCAGGGCAGAGCCGATTTGCATTTCCAAGGGGGGCAAACTCCCTGGCTCAATCAGAGGAGGAGGGACGGGATCAGGGGCTGGCACTGGATTAGGTTCAGCCGGCTCTGGAATCTCCAACTCCTCCTCCGAAGTGCCCCCGAGCTCCGGTGGCGCGGGAGAAGCGGGAGGGAAGGCATCATCTCCAGCCGATATAGGCGGGGACGGTCCCGGTGGCGTGAGGGGCTCATCATCCCTAATCTCTGGATTCCCGAATGGAGGGTCCGACAGCTCCGAAATCCTTCCCTCCTCTTTCGGCTGACCGCCAGCTGAACCTCGGCCATCAGCAAGCTCATCGTCAAGATCCTGAGAATCGAGCCTCGGCGAAGTCTTGTCAGCCCGACGTACTAGAGGGGGTGGGGACCCGTCTATAGGCTCAGGATCAGGCCCTACAAGTCTCCGCTCCAACTCTTGTAGTCTTGCCTGGCGCTCCAGAGCCAGCTGGAAGAGAGCCTCTTCCTTGGGCCGTAGAGATCGCTTCTGACCGAGCCTATTGAGCTCTCTCCGGACTGCGCCGCCGTAGAGCCGGGCATCGCCGACCCTGGCCCGAGCCGTTTGGAGATCTCCACACTCCAAGGCAGCCTCGGCCATTCTTAAGTAGGGAAAGTATCCGCGAACGAAATCCGTTCGGCGAGCCCGAAGCTCCAGGGCAGGTTCTGGCTTCTTCTCAATGCTCAGCTCGAGATAATCCATCTTCTCGGCGCAATTGCCGGTGCTCAGATACCCATCCCAAGCTTGATACCAGGCTAAGTTCTGGTCTTTGGGAATGGCAGCCAGCAACGCCCAGGCAGCCAATATGAGGAACAAGATCTGCCAACTCTTCATGGAGTCCGCCTCCTTGTGAGCAAAATGCAGATACCGTCAACAGGCAAGGCCGAGCTCGCGAAGATTCTTCGCAAACTCGACCTTGCCTGGATTGTAGGCTTGCACTCAGAGCTTGAAGATCGCGCTGACCAGGACATCCGTGCCTGCATCGGAAGAGAAGTCTCCTGCAATACCCAGAGCGAAACGTTCGGCCTCGAATCCGCCCCCTACAGTCCAGTGGTAGATCTCGTCATCGAGGCGAGGCGCCCAAGCGCGCTGCAGTGGATCGGAACCCGTGTAATACGGTAGGTGAGCCTCATCGCGCCAAACTCCAGCGCGAAGGCTCCAGGACTGCCCAGCGGTCGCGGTCGTGAAGGTGCGCTCGAAGCCGAGATGAAGCTCGGTCACATCGGGGATCGCATAGCCATAGCTGGCATCCTCGGCAGTCTCACCGAAGAAGGTCACCCCTTCCGCTTGCTCGAAGAGGTCCGAATACTGAATGTGATCCGCCTCGAAACTGACAACCCACTTCTCGCCGCGATAGACCCAACCTCCGGCAATACGGGTGGGAATCGTAAATTCCGATTGAAAACTTCGATCTAGAAAGCTGAAGCCCACCACCTCGAATCGATTGTCCATGTCGTAGGAGGTCTGCTTCTGCCAGGACAGACCGGCGACCCAACGATCAGAGATTCGCCACAAACCGCCCAAGGTGAAGAAGAGATCGGTCTCTGCATCGACAACAGACGATTGGATATTGACGGTATCCGCAGGGTCGAAGAGCTCCCCCCGCCGAGAAATGCCTTCGAAGCTCAGCTCGGAAATTCCCACAGCCATCCCAATCCCCAGGTTTTCCCCGAGACGCCAACCTGCGGAAGCGCCATAGACTTCATTTATCGCCGAGGCGGTGTTGGTGACCGGGCGAAAAACTAAGTCTGAGTCGATCTCGGGGAAAAAAGCGCTATCGATGAAGACATCGACGCCACTTTCAGTATCTAGCAACTTACCGTAGAAGGCACTGACCACCAACTTATTAGGTAGGATCGGTTGCAGGTAGCTGGCGAAGGAAAGAAAGTTCGACTCGTTCTGAATCGTACGGCGGCCTGGCGTGCGACTCGGGGTGCCATCCAGATTCAATCCAGTCTCGACTCGCGGTGACAGGAACTCATCTTCTTCTGAAACGTACTCTACGCTCACCTGAGACCGGTCAAAGAATGCCAACCCTCCAGGGTTGACGAAGGCTGCCGTGGAGTCATCATCGGCAAGCGCCACCAGCGCTCCCCCCATCGCTCTAGCCCGAGCTCCGGGATTGCTGAACCGGAAGTTGATCACGCTCAGGTACTCTGCATCGGTCTGAGCTAGGGCTTCCCCACTGAATCCCAGACCCACGCAGAGAGCCAGGAAGCTCCATAGAATCCCCACTGCTTTCAAGGCTCGCATTCCTCTTCTCCTTTTGATGACCGATGGCTATCCCTGGCGGCATCGAGTTTTGCCAGAGCAGACCCGTCGGCTAGATTCTCGACCTCTCTTAGTTCTCTTAGCGCAGCAGCTCAGCAGCACGGGTCATCCGCTCTCCTGCCCCCGCCCTCCCCCCGCCACATTTCCGCCCCGATTCGCCCCAGGAGCCCCGTATAATCGGCGCCATGGATGGCGACAAAAAGGGCGAAGATCAGCCCCACGAACCGGCAGCTCCTGACACCACCCCAGAAACCGACTCGCCCACGCAGGCTGAGGCTGAAGAGCAGCCCCGAGCCGAGGAGCCGAGGGCCTCGGTAGAGCGGGAGGCCCAAGACACTCCCGCCGAGGCCAATGTCGAGAGCCCAGACAGGGAGAGCGGTCGGGAAGACTCCCACTCCTGGTCCGACACCCCCCTCGAGCACGGCCCCAAGGCCCCGGGCAGTGCCGGGCCGCGGGCGGGGGAGCCGTTGCGGCCGGGGCGGGTTCGGAAGAGGGGGGGCGAAGCGGGAGCTTCGATGGCCTCTACTCCACCGGGCTCGTCGGTGGGGGGCTCAACCGAGGCCGGCTCGTCGGTGACGGATCGGATTCCGCAGAAGACTCTGGAGAAGCGGCGGCGGCCGAGGCGTTCGCGGCGAGAAGGACGGGGCTGGTATGGGAGGCTCAGCCCTCGGTACCGGTATCTGCTGCCGGTGCTGGTGGCGGTGGTGGTGGGGACGTTGTTCGGGGTGGCGGTGGCGGCGGCGATCAATATTCCGGAGGTGGACGACCTCTCCACTTTCACCCCTAGCCTGATCACCCGGGTGTACAGCGAGCAGGGAGAGCCGTTCGCGGAGTTCGCGCGTCAGCGGCGGATCCTGCTGCGGGAAGGCGAAGTGCCGGAGGTGCTACAAAACGCCATCATCGCCCTGGAGGACGCGAGCTTTTTCCGCCATGGGGGCGTCGACGCGGTGGGTATCGCCCGGGCCGCCATCACCAATCTGCGCGCCGGCGAGAAGAAGGAGGGGGCCTCGACCCTCACCATGCAGCTGGCGCGGGCGCTGTATCTGACCCGGGAGAAGAGCTGGCGGCGCAAGATCGAGGAGGCGTTCACCGCCGTCGAGCTGGAGAAGCGCTTCAGCAAGCAGCAGCTGCTGACCCTGTACAGCAACCTGATGAACCTGGGCCATGGCAATTACGGCATGGCCCAGGCTTCCCGCTACTACTTCGACAAGCCGGTGGCGGAGCTGGAGCTCCACGAGGCGGCGATGCTCGCCGGGATCCTGCAACGGCCCAGCGACTACAGCCCGTATCGCCGCCCGGACTTGGTGCGCCAGCGGCGCAATTGGACCCTCAGCCGCATGCTGGCGGAGGATTTCATCACCCGCGAGGAGTACGACGAGGCGGTGACCCAACCTCTCGGCGTGGTGCGCCAGCGGCAGCGGGAGCAGTTTGCGCCGTATTTCGCCGAAGAGGTACGCCAGGACATCGAAAATACCTACGGCACCACCGCCATGCTGGAAGGCGGGCTGCGGGTCTACTCCACCCTCGACCAGCGCATCCAGGCCAGCGCCGAGGCAGCCTTGCATGAAGGGCTACTGGAGCTGGACCACCGCAAGGGCTGGCGGGGACCGATTCGCCAGCTGGAGGAGGACCCCCAGACGGTGGAGCTGGAGGCCTGGACCGAGGGAGAGCCGGAGCCGGGAGCCTGGTTCCAGGGCGTGGTCCTGGAGTCGGACCGCCGTACCGCCCAGGTGCGGATCGGCGAGCAGGTCTATGAGCTGACCCGCGAGGGCATGGAGTGGACCCGCCGCAGCCAGCCCCGGCAGGTGCTGAAGAAGGGCGACGTGGCGTGGTTCCGCCTGGAAGCGCCGGAGGCAGAGGCTGCTGAGGAGGAGGGCGCTGAGCCACGGCTGATGTTGGAGCAGGAACCGGTGATCGAGGGGGCTGCTCTCGTGCTGGAGTCCGCCACCGGAGCCGTGCGGGCGATGGTCGGCGGCTGGGACTTCCAGCGTAGCCGGTTCAACCGCGCGGTACAGGCGGAGCGGCAGGTGGGCTCGGCGTTCAAGCCCTTTGTGTGGGGAGCGGCGCTGGAGGCCGGCTACACCGCCGCCGACACGCTCTTCGACGCCCCGACGTATTTCCTCGGCGCGGACAATCAGCCGGACTATAAGCCGCGCAATTATGGCCGCGAGTATTACGGCATCATCACGCTGCGCCGTGCGTTGGAGAAGAGCCTGAATATGACCGCGGTGAAGCTCCAGGACTTGATCGGGGTCGAACAGACCATCGATTTCGCCAAGCGCTGCGGGGTCAGTGTGGAGCTGCCACCCTATGCCAGCCTCGCCCTGGGAGTCACGGAGATGACGCCGCTGGAGCTCGCCGGAGCCTACGCCGCCATCGCCAATCAGGGCACCTTCGTGGAACCGTATTTCATCGAGCGGGTGGAGTCGCGCAACGGGCTGAGCCTGGACGAGCATCAGCCGGCCACCCGCCATGCCACGTCACCGGAGGTGGCCTTTGTGCTGAGCTCGATCCTCGAGGGAGTGGTGGATCGAGGTACCGCCACGGCTCTGCGCGAGCTGCCCTTGGACCTCGCGGGCAAGACGGGCACGACGGACGATTTTTCCGACGCGTGGTTCGTCGGCTTCACGCCCCGCTACACGGTGCTTAGCTGGGTCGGCTATGACCAGCGGCGTTCCCTGGGTCGGGGCATGACCGGTGCGGAGGCGGCGATTCCGATCTGGAAGAAGATGATCGAGGACGGTTTGGAGCGCGGCTGGCTTGAGCCCGAGGAACGCTTCTCCCCTCCTCCCGGCGTGACCACCGCCAGCGTGGAGTACTACAGCGGTCTGCTCGCGGCGCCGGGGGCGGAGCGGGTGATCCAGGAGACCTTCGTGATCGGTACGGAGCCGGCCAAGAGCTGGGACCCCACCCTGGCCCGGATCATGGAGCTTCCCTGGTACCAGCAGCGCCCGTTCTACATCCCCAAGGAGGGCGAGCGCATGCCCGAGGATTTCGCGGACGTGGCGCGGCAGAAGCGGGAGGAAGAGCTGGCGGAGGGAGGTTGAGAGCCGTCCCTAGAGTGAGCTGGAGAGGCACAGCAGAACAATCGGCGAAACCACTCTTGGCCGACTCCTCCCCCGAGCCCCGCTTTCACCCAGCGGTGTGAGTGGGCTGCGGGATTCGAGGATGGTCGAGAGACCACCGCAGAACCCGACTGCCCACGCCCCCAGGCTCAACGGTCCTCTGCCCAACGAAGGGGCGGCTCCCAATAGAAGAGATCGCTCAGAGGAACGGGGCACCGGCTATGCGGGGTGCTCGGGAGTCGGGCCCTGCGGTGGGCGCGGACGCCCATCCTCGGATCCCGCTTCCTCGCCATACCGGCAGAAGCCTACGGAACTTGGGGGATGAAGCGAGCGAAAGTGGTGTCGTCTTCTGGAACCGGGAGAGGGCTGGAATCAAGCTTCTGGGCGAGTACCTAGCAAAGCGTAGTCCTGGTATCCGAAGAGCACGTCATCGAGGCGGTCGCGGAGGCGGTTGATGCGGTCCGCCAGGGGATGTTGGGCGTACGGGAGGTCGGCGAGATCGATCTCCGGCAGACGGTCGCCGTCGCTGAAGGGGCGCAGGTCGAGGCGTTCCACCGCATCGAAGCCGGCGAGCTCGAAGATCAAGGCCAGGCTCTCGGGGTGCACCGGCCGGCGGTGGGTGGGGTCGAGCCAGAAGTTGCGCGCCGCCACCACTACGGAGAGAGGGTTGGGGGTCTCGAGGATCAGCCGGCCGCCGGGGCGCAGGGCGCGGTAAGCGAGGCGCACCAGACGATCCAGCGAGGTCACCGGCAGGTGCTCGATGACGTGGAAGGAGACCACCGCGCCGAGGCTTCCCGGCTCCTGGGCGGCGAGGACATCGAAGAGATCCCCCTCCTCCACCGTCAGGCCCTGCTCTCGGCAGTGGGCTACCATCTCAGCGCTGCCGTCGACGCCCCGGGCTTCGAGGCCGTGGGCGCCGAAGACCTCCAAAGACTCACCGCGCCCGCAGCCTAGATCGAGCACCGGCGAGCAGCCCTCCAAACGCGGCAAATAGGCCGCCAGGCGCTCGCCAATCTCTTCTTCCGTGCCGCGGTAGCGGCGTTCCAGCTCCAGATAACCCTGCTCTTCCCGGGCGCGCACCAACGGTGCTGGGGAGACTTGAAGATCGCCTTCCCCAGCTCCAGCGTTACCAGCGGCGGATTGCTCCACCAGCGCCAGGGCGCCATCAAGACTGCTGGCCAGCTCCCTGGCTTCTCGGCGATAGCGGTCGAGCTTTTGATCGACGCGGGCGAAGAGGGCGTCGTCGTGGCGCAGAACTTCCTGCAGCCCTTCGGCCATGAAGGCCTCCAGGTGGCGGATGCGGTGCTCGTGGTCTTCGAGGGCCTCGAGCTTCTCCAGCAGGATCAGATTGAAGACCCGCTGGCGCTCCCAAAGGTCGGCGATGGGGAATCTGAACAGCGGGCGTAGCAGCCGCTTGGCGGCCACCAGAAGACGGCCCAAAACGCCACGATGGCTGCGGATGGGGAACCGCTGGTCCCCCTCCCACAGCCATCGCCAATGACCGATCTCGCGGGTCGGCGAGCCGAGAAAGTCGTCGATGGAGGGCGGGGTGGTGGCCTCTTCAGGCTCCTGCCTACCCTGCCCTTCTTCCACCGGCGGATCTTCGGCCGCGGCGCCCACCGTCGGCTTTACTCTTCCGCCGGTACCACGTTGACCTTGAGCTCGGCCATGACCTCCGGGTGGAGGTCGATAGTGACCGTGTGCTCACCAACGCTCTTGATGCCTCCGTCCAGCTGCAGACGCCGGCGGTCCACCGTCACACCCTGCTCTTCCAGGGAGTCGGCAATGGCGGTGGGGGTGACCGAACCGTAGAGGGTGCCGGACTCGCCGACACGCTTCGCGATGGTAACGGTGATGCCGGCGATCTGCGCCGCCACCGCCGCTGCCTCTTCGCGCTCTTTGGCATGACGGGCGTCGATCTTGGCCCGCTGCTGCTCGAAGTAAGCTCGGTTGGCCTTGTTGGCCTCCAGGGCCAGGCCCTGGGGGAAAAGGTAGTTGCGGGCAAAGCCCGGCTTGACCTGCACCTCCTCGCCGCGACGGCCGAGGGTGCGCTGATCGCTCAACAGAATGACGCGCATGATGCTTGACTCCTCAGTCCGTGGTGAAGGGCAACAGGGCCAGGTGGCGGGCCCGCTTGATCGCCTGGGACAGAACCCGCTGGTGCTTGGCGCAGGTACCGGAGATACGACGCGGCAGAATCTTGGCGCGCTCCGGGATGAACTGCTGCAGCAGCTTGGTGTCCTTGTAGTCGATGTACTCGATGCGGTCCGCGCAGAATTTGCAGACCTTGCGCCGGCGATAGAAGACTCTCTTGCGTCCCATGATCAGCCCTCCGTCCCGGTGGCCTGCTCGTCGCCTTCATCTTCGGCTTCGGCGGCTTCGATGTCCTGGGGTCGGTCGGTGCGCACGGTGAGGTAACGCAGCACCTTGTCGTTCTGCTTCAGGCGCAGCTCAAGCTCCGCCAGCGGATTGCCACCGCCCTCTTCGACGGTGACGTAGAGGAGCATGTACTTGCCCTCGTTGAGCTTGTTGATGGGATACGCCAGCTTGCGGCGCCCCCAGCTCTCCTGCCGGGCGATGGACGCACCGCCAGCTTCCAGCAGCGACTTGACGTCGTCGGTCAGCTGGACCACATCGTCGTCGGAAACCCGCGGGTCGACGACGAAGATCAATTCGTAGATTCGCATGGAACCTCCCTTTGGCCTATACAGTCCCGCACTCGGGCGGAACAGAGAGGGGTGTGGTGTTGCAGAGCTCGGCGCCAACCGGACCCCGCGTTGACAAGACTCCGAATTCTACCGAAACGGCGGAGGAAAGCAAGCATTGGCTCTCCTCCGCCGTCTGGGTATCGAGAGAGTGGATCAGAGCATGGGGGCGATGACCAGGGCCACCACCGACATCAGCTTGATCAGGATGTTGAGGCTCGGACCGGCGGTGTCCTTGAAGGGATCGCCGACGGTATCGCCGACCACCGCGGCCTTGTGGGCGTCCGAGCCCTTGCCGCCGTGGGCGCCGCCCTCGATGTACTTCTTGGCGTTGTCCCAGGCGCCGCCGGCGTTGGCCATGAAGATGGCCATGGAGACACCGGCGACGGTGACGCCGGCCAGCAGACCGCCCAGCGCCGTGGGGTCGTAGAGCCCGACGGCCACCGGCACGATGACCGCCATCAGGCCGGGCACCACCATCTCCTTGATGGCGGCGGCGGTGGAGATGTCCACGCACTTGGCGTAGTCGGCCTCCGCCTCCCCTTCCATAAGGCCGGGGATGCTGCGGAACTGACGGCGGACCTCTTCGATCATCTTGAAGGCCGCGCGGCCCACCGCGCCCATGGCCATGGACGAGAAGAGGAAGGGCATCATGGCGCCGATGAACAGGCCGCCCATGACCCGGGGCTCGGTGAGGTTCATCACCTCGATCCCGGCGGTGGTACGGAAGGCGGAGAACATCGCCAGGGCGGTGAGGCCGGCGGAGCCGATAGCAAAGCCCTTGCCAATGGCGGCGGTGGTGTTGCCGACGGCGTCCAGCTTGTCGGTGCGCTCCCGCACCTCGGCGCCGAGATGACTCATCTCGGTGATGCCGCCGGCGTTGTCGGCGATGGGGCCGTAAGCGTCCACCGCCAGCTGGATGCCGGTGGTGGAGAGCATGCCCAGGGCGGCGATGGCGATGCCGTAGAGGCCCGCCTGGGCGTAGGCCACCAGGGTCGCGATGACCAGGATGACCACCGGCCAGGCGGTGGACTTCATGCCCAGACCGAGGCCGGAAATGATGTTGGTGGCGGCGCCGGTACGGCTGTCGTCGGCGATGCTCTGGGCCGGCTTGCGCTGTTCCGAGGTGTAGTACTCGGTGATCAGGCCGATGGCGGTACCCGCCACCAGACCGGCGACGGTGGCCCACACGATGCCCATGGCGCCGAAGGTCAGCTCCCCGATCTGATAGGTGGTGTCGCCGAGAATCTGGGTGACCAGGACCCAGGTGGCGACGAGCATGACGATGGCAGCGCCGAAGGTGCCGCGGTGCAGAGCGGTACCGGGGTTGCCACCCTCCTTGGTGGTCACCAAGAAGGTGCCCAAGAGGGAGATGACGATGCCCACGGCGGCGAGGATCATCGGCAGCAGCACCAGCTCGGCGTTGCCAGCGGTACCGCTGACCACGGTGGCGGAGACGCCCAGAACCAGGGTGGCGATGATGGCGCCGACGTAGGACTCGAAGAGGTCGGCACCCATGCCGGCCACGTCGCCGACGTTGTCGCCCACGTTGTCGGCGATCACCGCCGGGTTGCGCGGGTCGTCCTCCGGGATGCCCGCTTCCACCTTGCCCACCAGATCCGCACCGACGTCCGCGGCCTTGGTGTAGATGCCGCCGCCGACGCGGGCGAAGAGAGCGATGGAGCTGGCGCCGAAGGAGAAGCCGGTGAGCACCGTCACCACCTTGGCCAGATCACCGGCGCCGAAGAGGTTGATGTAGACCAGGGCGAGGGCGGAAAGGCCCAGCACGCCCAGTCCCACCACCGAGAAGCCCATCACCGCACCGCCGGCGAAGGCCACCTTGAGGGCCGGGTTGAGGCCGGTGCGGGCGGCGGAGGCGGTGCGCACGTTGGCGCTGGTGGCCACGCGCATGCCGAAGAAGCCGGCCAGGCCGGAGCACAAAGCGCCCACCACCATGGAGACGCCCACCAGGGCCGAGCTACCGGCGACATTGCGGTTGCCGAAGGCCAGCAGCGCCGCGGCGACGACGACGAAAATTGCCAGAACGCGATACTCGCGTCCCAGGAAAGCCATGGCGCCGTCGCGGATGTATCCGGCGATGCGCACCATGGTCTCGGAGCCGGCGTCCTGGCGGTTGATCCAGGCGCTTCGCCACAGGGCGAAGAGCAGGGCCAGGACGCCGCTGCCGAGAATCAGCAGCAGCGTGATCTGTAGGTTCACGAGAGATACCCTCCTTGCACGTTAGATGAGCGATTGCAATGCTTGGTCATTCGATGTCTAGAATCTTTCGATGATCTTTCGAATCGGGTGGCGCTGGTGTCGTCGCTAACGGTTGAACTGGTTCATGGCCACCGTCGCACCGTCCGCCAGCCAGGCCTCACAGGCGTCGGCGGCGCGGAGAATCATCTCCTTCACCGCCGACTCCTCTTCCGCGGTGAACTCGGCGAGGACGAAGGCCACCAGGTCCAGGTCGTCCTCCGCCTCCTCGTCGGCGATACCCCCATGCTGAATACCACAGCGCAAGCGGGCCACCTCGTCGGTGCGTACATTCTCGATCACCGACTCCATCCCGCGGTGACCGCCGGGGCTCCCCTGCACCCGCAGGCGCAGCTTCCCCAGCGGTAGAGCGACCTCGTCGTAGACCACCAGCACGTCCTCGGCCTCGAAACCGTGGCGCTCCGCGAGACACCGCAGGGCATAGCCGCTACGGTTCATATAGGTCTGAGGCTGGGCCAGCATCACCACCGGGTCGGCGGCGCTGAGGGCGTTGCACTCCAGCTTGCCGAGACGCAGGTCTCGGCGCCGGGCCAACTCCTCCACCACCCGAAAGCCGACGTTGTGGCGAGTCCGGGCGTAGCGTTCCCCGGGATTGCCCAGACCGAGCACCAGCCGTTGCCGGGGCTCGGCCTGCGGTTCACCGTTCATAGGGGCGGAACATCGAGAGCAACGATGGAAAGAGGTTCAGGACGGGCCTCAGCCCTCGTCCTCGTCCTCTTCCCGGCCGATCACCTCGGGCTCCTCCGCCGCGCTCTCCAGCAGCTCGTCTTCCTCGTCCTCCGGCTCCTCGACGAGGCGCGGCGCGGCGATGGAGACGATCACCCGATCTTCTTCCTCGAGCAGCTCCACCTTCTCCGGCAGCTGCAGGTCCTTGGCCTCCAGATGCTGGCCGATGTGCAGCTCGGAGACATCCAGCTCGACGTGGGTCGGGATGTCGCTGGGCAAACACTCCAGGGCGACCTCGCGGGTGACGAAGTCGAGGATGCCGCCGTCGGTCTTGACGCCCACGGGCACGCCGAGGGTCTCCACCGGCACCTGCACGGTGACCTTCTCGCTCATGTTGATGCGCTGGAAGTCGATGTGCTCGACCTGCCCCGTGAGGGGATCCACCTGCAGCTCGTGGATCATGGCGTGGCGGCGCTGCTTGCCGAGCACCAGCTCGAACACCGCGTTCTCACCGGCGGAGGTGTGCAGCAGATCGAGGATCGTGCGGCGCTGGACCTGAATGGACACGGATTCCTTGTTGCCACCGTAGAGGATGGCGGGAATCAGGTCCTGTTTGCGCAGCCGGCGGCTGGCGTTGGACCCGCTTTGCTCGCGGGATTGAACTTCGATGACTAGATCGCTCATGGGCTCCCCCTAGACGAACAGCGAGCTGACCGAGCTGTTCTCGTGAATTCGCCGAATGGCCTCCCCCAAGAGGGGCGCCACCGACAATGATTTTAGCTTCTTACACCTGGCCAGCTTGTCGTCGATCGGGATGGTGTTGGTTATCAGGATGGTCTCGAGAGGCGAGTCTTCGAGGCGTTGTAGAGCCGGCCCGGAAAGGACCCCGTGGATACCCACGGAGAGGATCCGCTGAGCCCCTTTGGCCTCCAGCAGACCGACGGTCTTGGACAGCGTGCCGGCGGTATCGATGATGTCGTCCAAGACCAAAGTGTTGCGTCCCTCCACCTCGCCGATGAGGTGCATGACCTCGGCGGTGTTGGGGGCCGTGCGCCGCTTGTCGACGATGGCCAGTCCGGCCTGCAGGCGCTTGGCGATGGCGCGGGCGCGCTCCACGCCCCCGGCGTCCGGAGCAACGATCACCAGCTCCGGAATGTTCAGGCCGCGGATGGCGTCCAGCAGCACCGGTGCCGCGAAGAGGTGATCCACCGGGATGTCGAAGAATCCCTGGATCTGGGCGGCGTGGAGGTCCATCGTGAGCACCCGGTCGGCGCCGGCGCGGGAGATGAGGTCGGCCACCAGCTTGGAGGTGATGGGCACCCGGGGCCGGTCCTTCTTGTCCTGGCGGGCGTAGCCGTAATAGGGCAGCACGGCGGTAACCCGGGAGGCCGAGGAGCGCTTGAATGCGTCGAGCATGATCAGCAGCTCCATCAGATTCTCGTTCACCGGCTGGCAGGTAGGCTGCACGATAAAGACGTCAGAGCCGCGGACGTTCTCTTCGATCTGACAGAAGCTTTCGCCGTCGGAGAAGTTGAACGCCGTGACGTTGCCAGCCGGGACGTTGAGGTAGCTGCAAATCTCGTCTACCAGAGCAGGGTGGGCGCGGCCACCGAAGATCTTGAGTTCGCCGTACATGATTCCTTTTCCGCAGACACTTCACCGGCGGCGGCCCCGTGGGCTTGTTGCCGACGGGTGAAGGTCAGGGTGTGAGGGTAGTTCCTACTCGGTAGAGCTCTAAGTGGTTGGGGCGCTAGGATTCGAACCTAGGAATGCGAGATCCAAAGTCTCGTGCCTTACCGCTTGGCGACGCCCCAATGACGGATTCCGATCTCCTGATGCGGGAGATCTTGTGGTTCTTCTTCTCGAGTCTTCCTCAGGTTGTGGGTTCAGGGTACCGTCCAGAACGAATCCCTGAGGTGCATCTCCTCGACTTCTTTCAAGCTCTTGCGCTGCTCCTGCGACGCTCCGGCATCCTCCTCGGACCGAGCCGCCGGAGCTTCGTGAGCCCGGACCTGCTCGACCGGTACCGGCGCCGCAGCAACCCGCGGCTCCCGCCCCGGGGCGTCCGGAGCTTTCCGGTGTCCGTCCCGGTGGGAAGCCTTGTGGCCGTTGCTGCGCCACTTCTCCGCCCCGGACCGATCCCCGGCGCGCTGCCGGCGGTCGGCGCTTGCCGCCGCGGGCTCGGCAACCGCAGGTTGCGCAGCGGCGGGTTGGGCCGCTGCCGGCCGAGCCGCTTCGGACCGGTGAGGCCCGACCTGCTCCCCTCCCGCAGGACGACCTGCGGAGCGGGACGCCGCCGCCCGATGGGAGCTGCGCCCGGGACCGCGGCGAGGCGCTTTGGTGACCGCCGGCGCACCGCGCTGAGCCTCCTCCGCCGCCCGGCGCGTCTCCGGGTCGACCATTCGATCATACTGCTCCAAGATCCGTCCTTCGATCATCTTCCGGCAATCGTTGTTCAGGGGGTGGGCCACGTCTTTGAACTCGCCATTCTTCTTGCGCCGGCTAGGCATGCTGATGAACAGTCCGTCCCGGCCCTGAATCACCTTGATGTCGTTGACCATGAAGCAATGGTCGAAGACCACCGACACGAAGGCCTTGAGCTTTTCTTCCTGGACCGGAAAGACCTTGACCTCTGTGATCTCCATTGAATCTTGCCCCCTCGAATCACGGCCGGATAGAGATCTTCCGCAGGCCTGCATCGGAACCACGACAGCTCCGGGAGCTTGGTCCTGCTTCAGAACGATCCAACGGACGCGCAGATGATCTGCCATCCGTCGATCTCCGGCTTCTCGCTCTCCAAGGTCCAGCCTTCCAGCCGGGAAGACCCGCCGCCTCGGACTGCGAAGACGTAGGTCGGAACCGCAGCATTATACCTGGCCTTTCCGTTTCGGGAAATGCCTTGATCGCGGTCCGATGGCGACAGAAGCGGAGCCGAGAAAGCCTTCGCAGCGACCCCAGCTCCGCAGCGGGTAATGCTAGAGGCGGTTGGAGGCGCTGTCAAATCTCTTCTCGACAGCCCTCCGAGCCATACTCCGGGGGAATCTCCGGCGCCGGGGGCAGGTCCTCCAGCGGCTCCCGCAGCACCTGCCGCCAACGCACCTCCAGGTCCTGGCGGCGGTCCAGCAGGATCCACCAGGGTTCCTGCCGGCGCAGCTGCGCCACCGGCTCTCCCCCCGCCTCTTCCCCGCTCCGGCCTCCGGCCCACAGCGCCCAGCGCAGCAGGTCGCCGTTGCGCAGGGTCGCAGTCCACGCCCGACCTTCGGCGTCGCGCCATTGCAGATGGCGGACGCCGTCCTGTTGATGCACTTTGGGGCGCACCACCGGCGGGACGGGGATGACTCCCAAGAGTAGGGACGGCAGAGCGGCGGCGGGAAAGGCTCCCATGGCCAGCCCCGGCAGCTCGATGGACTCGCCGTAGCGACACACCCGCTGCCCCCGGTGGTCGATCCACAGCACCTGGGAATCGTCGGCGTCGAGGTTCCAGGCCACTCGGCCGATGGGATCCACCGCCTGCAAGCGAAATCGGCGGAGAGACTCCAGCCACAGGATCAAGCGAAAGCTGCCGTCCTCCTGCTGGGGGCCCAGGTATTGAGCGCGAAAGAGATATTGGGTGGCCAGATCAGCCGCCGGAATCTCCGCCGGCACCTGGGCCCTGGCGGCTTCCGAGGGCGGCGGTGCCGGGGTCTCGGCTGGCGATGTCTCAGCGGGCGGCGCGGTATCGTCGGGTGCCCTTACCGCAGGCGCCGTCGAGCAGCCCGCCACTCCCATCCAACAGGCCAACGCGAGGACCGCTGTCGAGAACCCGGGCCTTGCGAGCCAAGAGCCGAGGCGGCCAGACCTGAGGCGGCCAGATCCGAAGCGGCGACAAACCGTGCTCAAGGCTCGGCGCCGTCCGCTTCTTCCTGGGCGTCCAGCTGCCGTAGCTTGTCCACGATGCGCTCTTGCTCGGCATCTTCAGCCCGCAACGCCCGCCCGTAGGCTTCCCGTGCCTCCTCCAAGCGCCCCAAGGCGCGGTAGGCGTCCCCCAGGTGCTCGAGGACGGTGCCGTCGTCGGTGACCAGGTGGGCCGCCCGCTCCAGGTGCTCCAAAGCCTCCTGGTACCGCCCCAGCTGGTAGTAGATCCAGCCCAGGGAGTCCACGAAGGCGCCGCTATCCGGCTCCTGGGCCACCGCCCGGGAGACCATCTGCAGCGCTTCCTGGAGATTCTCCCCACGCTCCGCCCACATATAGCCGAGATAGTTGAGGGCATCGGGATTGTTGGGATCCATCTCCAGCAGGCGCCGGAACTCGCGGACGGAATCGTCGAAGCTGCCACGGCGTTCGAGGGCGGAGGCAAGGAGGAAGAGGGTGCGCGGCGTCGCCTCGTGATCCTCCAGGTAGTTGCGCACCAGCCGCACCACCTCGTCGTAGTGCTCCAAGCGCTGATAGACCAGCGATGCCGCCAGCAGCGAGACTTCTTCTCCGGAACCGGCGAGGTCGTCGAGAAGCTTGCGCGCCTCGTCCGGACGCTCCAGCCGCAGCAGCAGCTCGGCCCGTTTGGCCACCGCCGCCGGATCCTTGGAGGAGGACCGGGAGAGCAGCTCCAGAGCCTCGTCGCCGCGTTCCAAGCGCACGAGCGCCTCCGCCGAGAGCAGCTCCGCCCCCAGCCGCAGCTGCGGTACCTCCGCCTGATGCAGCGGCTCGAGAACGTCCAGGGCAGGCTGCCACTGTTCTTGCTCCAGCAGCAGCTCCGCCCATTCGAGGCGTAGGCCAGCGGCTCCGGAGGCCTGCGCCGCCGCCGGGGCGGCATCATCCGCCGGCGCGTCTGCGGCGCGTTCCGCCTCCTCCGCCTCCAGCCGTGCCACCACCTCTCCCAACACCTGGGCCGCTTCCTCACCGCGCCCCATGCGCACCAGGACCCGCGCCAGGGTCAGGGCCACCTCGGGATCTTTGGGATTCTCCGCCAACAGCCGCCAGAGTTGCTGGGCCGCCTCTTGGTTGCGTCCTTGGGCATTGAGCACCAGCGCCCGCAGACGGCCCAGAGAAGGGTTCTCCCCGTGGTCGCTGATGGCCCGATCGAGCTCCGCCAAGGAGCCCCGGAGATCACCGGAGAGGAAGAGCTGGACCGCCAAGGTCTGGCGGACTTGCTCGGTGGCCAGAAGCTCCGGCGGCGCCGCGCGCAGCGTTTCCACCGCCCCCAGGTGATCGCCTCGGGCGCCCTGGAGCTCCGCCAGTCCCAGCAAAGCCTCCTCGGCACCGGGGTCGAATTCCAGCACGTCGCGGTAGACCTGCTCCACCTCGTCGTTGCGCCCGGAGCTGCGCAAGGCCTCCACCAGGAAGCCGTAGGCCCGGCGATTGCCCGGGCTGACAGTCACCGCTTCCCGAAAGGCCTCGATGGCTTCGTCGGTCCTGCCCAGGTAGAGCAGGATCTGCCCCAGGGTCATGCGCACGGTGACGTCGTTGGGAGACAGCTCCCGGACCTGTTGAAAGATCTCTCGGGCGGTCTGCAGGGCGGCGACGTTCTGGGGGTCCACCTCCGCCACGGTGAGGAAGGTCTGCCCCACCACCTGCAGGACGTCCGGATCCTTCGGCGCCAGGCTACGGGCCGCCTGAGCCTGCTCCACCGCCCGCTGCAGCTGCTGCTGGCGGTAGCGGGGGGATCGGGAAAGCTGAGCCAGGCGCACCAGGAGCTCGGTGTAGGCGGCCCGCACGTAGGGATCCTTGGGAGCCAGCTCGACGGTCTCCTCGAAGGCCTCCAGGGCCTCTCGGAAGGAACCCTCGTCGGCCAGCAGCTTGGCCACGGCGAAGCTCATGGACGCTTCGGCGGAAGGAGCGGGCTCCGCGGCGGCCGTCTCACCGGCCGTGTCTTCGGTGGTCTCGTCTTGGGTTGCCTCGTCTTCGGTCGCAGAGTCTGGGGCTGGCGAATCTTGAGCTGGCGAGTCTTGGGCTGGCGAGTCTTGGGCCAATGCGACCGGTGCCGGTACGACGAGGGCGACGACCAGAAGGGCGACCAACGAGAAGACCGCCATGGAGAAGGCTGGGAGCGTCGATGGAGTGAAAGTCGGGGTCGGGCTGGAGAAGGAACGGCAGATGCGCTTCATCGCGTCACAATAGCAGGGCGACGGCGGGCTCACAACACCTGTCCTTTACATTGGCAAGACTCATTTCTATAATCGAAACTTGCAAGTAACCGCAGGTCTGCCAAGGACTTAGATGGACCGCGGGCACTTGCCAGAGGGCAGTAACGATAGAATCGACGGCGGAGCTCGTCGGCCCCCCCCGCAGGCCAGCGACTTTCCCACCGATGGGCCTATCGGCGGGTCGGCTCAACGACTCCCGGCATCAGGCCCCGGTCGCTTCCAGGAGGAGCACGTTGGCAAACAGGCTTGATCTCGGCGATTTGTTGATGCGCAAGGGGTGGATCGACCGCTCCCAACTCAACCGCGCTTTGGCTGTCCAGCGCCAGATCCCGGGTCGGCTGGGAACCTGCCTGCTCGAGATCAACGCCATTTCCGAAGACCAGCTGCTCTCCACCCTCTCCGAGCAGCTGGGTGCACCACCGGCACCGCCGGAAGCCCTGCGCTCGATTCCCCAGGAAGTCATCGACCTGATCCCCGCCAGCCTCGCTCGCCGGGGCCCGGCGATCCCTTTCAAGGTCTCCGGTAGCCGCCTCAGCGTCGCGGTCACGGAGATGGGGGATCTCAACCTCCACGACGAGCTCGCCTTCGCCGCCGGCAAGCGCCTCGATCTCCACGTCGCTTCCGAGGCGCGCATCCACGAAGCGCTGGAACGCTATTACGGCGAGGAGTCGCCGGTGCGCTTCGCCCGCCTCCTCGACCGCCTGAACCGCAATCGCTACCTGTGGAAGGAAGACAACGAGAAGGATTCCGCCGAGCTCCCGGTGGCGGCGACGAAGAGCCCCCGAGCTACCCGGCCCGCAGGAAACCAGTCCCTCCAAGCCCTCTTTGCGCCCGAGGAGATCACCCTCGCCACCCTCGAGCCCTGTCCCGAGCTTCCCGAGGTCCAGCCTCCGGCAGCCACCAACGGCTCCGCAGCGGCGGTCGACGATCAGGTCACTGAAGGACGGGATACCGGGGGAAGGGCCACCGCCAAGCCCAGTCCCCCGCCACTGGAAGCCCCAACTCCGGAAGACCCAGCTCCCGAAGACCCAACTCCGGGGGCTCCAGCGCCCACCGTGGAAGCCTTGGCAGCCGACGGTCTTCTCGCCGAGGAGGAAGCCGCCGAGACCGCGGGTGGGGACCCGGGGGACGAGCCCCAGGAGGTGGAGCTGGAGGAAGCACCGCCCGCTCCTCCGGCTCCCAGCATCCAGCTCACCGCCGAGGAGCGAGCGGCCCTGGCAGCCTCGGAGCAACGGCACCACCGGACCACCCTCCACGGGACCCTGGCGGAGCGATTGGGGGCCGCCGAGGATCGCGACGAAATCGGCGAGCTGCTGCTAGCGAGCCTCGACGCCCACTTCGAGCGGAGCGCTCTGCTCATCGTCACCGCCGACGAGGTGCGCGGCTGGAAGCTCGCCGGCGAAGGCGCCCGGAGGGCGCGCTTCGAGGATCTGCGCATCGACCTCGAGGAACCGTCCGCCTTCCTGAATCTGCAGCACGGCGCCGACTTCATCGTCGGCCCCCTGGCGGATCTGCCCGCCCACAACCGATTCATCACCTGCTGGCTGCGGTCGCCGGAGGAAGAGAGCCTGGCGAGATGGTTGGTGCCGGTGCGTCTGAAAGACCGGCTGGTGAACGTGATCTATGCTGAAGGCGAGCGCCCGGATGTGCGCGCCGTAGGCGGACTGCGGGCGCTGCGCTGGTTCGCCCACGAAGCGGCCAAAGCGTTTGAAGACTTCATCTTACGGAAGAAATCGAGGCTGTCGAAAAGGGCGGTAGGAGTTTGACGCCCCTCGGGGCCGCTGCTAGACTCGCCGCCGTTCTGGAGCACTCATGATCAAGGCCGATATCGTCAACGAAGTCGCGAAAGCCTCCGATGTTTCTCGGGTCAAAGCGGCAAAAGCCGTGGATACCATCATCGGTGCCATGAAGCAGGCTCTCGCCGACGGCAAGCGCATCGAGCTGCGCGGCTTTGGCGTGTTCCAGGTACGGGACCGCAAGAAGGGCGTCGGGCGCAACCCCAAGACCGGGGTCGAGGTCGCCATCGCCCCGGGCAAGACCGTCCGTTTCAAGCCCGGCAAAGAGCTCAAAGACCTGTAGTTTTTCCTCCATGGAGCCGATGTTTCCGCTGGCGGAGTCCTCCGCTGCGGCCGGGCGGTGCTCCGTCGGGCTGCCCGCTCGTAGCTCTCAGGCTTCGCCGTCTCCCGACGGAGCGAAGTCGAGCACGAAGGTCACCGGGCCGTCGTTGAGCAACCGCACCTCCATGTGGGCTCCGAAGCTCCCCTCCGCCACTGTGAAACCGCGCTGTCTCAGGCCCTCCGCCACCGCCGTCACCAAGGGCTCCGCCACCGCCGGCGGCGCCGCTCGTTCGAAGGAGGGTCGGCGGCCCTTGTTCAGCGAGGCGGCGAGGGTGAACTGGGAAACCACCAGGAACTCTCCGCCGGCGACCGCAGCGTCCAGATTCATCCGCCCCTTGTCGTCCTCGAAGATCCGCAGCCGGGCCAGCTTCTCCACCGCCGCCCGCGTCTGCTCCGGGCCGTCCCCCTTCTCCACCCCGACGAAGAGCAACAGCCCTTTGCCGATGGCACCCACCGTCTCTCCCGCCACCTCCACCGAGGCACTGGCAACTCGTTGCAAGATCACGCGCATGATTTCCGTCCCCAGGGGTAGTGAAGCTTCGGCCAGCGGGGCCCGGCGGACCCCCGGCGGCTCATCCAAGCTCTATGATACGTTCGCCCAAGAAACCTAGAGGAGATCTCTTCCATGCTCAACAAGGCAATGCTCATCGGCAATCTCGGCCGGGATCCGGAGGTTCGCACTACCCCCTCCGGCCAGACCGTGGCCAGTTTTTCTCTCGCCACTTCCCGGCGCTGGCGGGACCGCGACGGCAACCGTCAGGAACAGACCGAATGGCACAACATCGTGTGCTGGGGCCGCCAGGCGGAGATCGCCGGTCAATACCTCCAGAAGGGGAAGCAGGTCTACGTCGAGGGACGGATTCAGACCCGTTCCTGGGAGGATCGCCAGACCGGCGAGAAGAAGTACAAGACCGAGATCGTCGCGGACAACTTCCAGATGCTCGGCAGCCGCGGTGACAGCGGCGGCGGTGGCGGCTACGGTGGTGGTGGTGGTGGCGGCTACAGCGGTGGCGGCGGTGGGGGTGGCTCCTACGGCGGCAGCGGCGGTGGCGGCGGTGGCGGCGGGGACGACTACGGCAACGACTTCGGCGGAGACGGCGGAGACGACGACGACATTCCGTTCTAAGCCCCCCTACCCCGATCTCGAAAAAACCGCCGGTCCCCTCGGGAGCCGGCGGTTTTTTTGTGGGCTTCCCGGAAGAAGCGAGCTGTCCTGAGAACACGGCCCCCGACGGCTAGAACGACTTTGATCCAGCCGG
>JAXHTF010000096.1 GCA_034211275.1 Acidobacteriota bacterium | reverse complement strand
CTCCTCCATCGAAGAGCTGCGCACCAAGGCACGGATGGTCCGCATCTCCAACGCCGGCCTGCGGGAGAGCCATCCCCACGACGTCCACATCACCAAGGAGTCACCCAACTACTGGGTCGAAACCTGATCGATCCGTCACCGCGGACACCTCTCCGCGGCGTGCTACTCAAAAGCCCCCTCCCGGTGGAACCGGCGAGGGGGCTTGGTATTTACAGACCCGTGTCCTTCGAACAGGCTCTGGATGAACGACCGCTAGTAGCGGCGATTGCGCAGGCAGACGTCGTGATCGTGATGCCGGCCGTAGCGGTTCCAATGGCCGCGGTCATAGGACGGTCCGCGGTTGCGGTAGCGCGGTCCCCGGTCGTAATAGCGACCGTTCCCCCGATAGCGCGGCCGGTGGTCGTCGCGGTAGTAGCGGTCACCGTAGCCATCCCGATAGCCATAGTCCAAGCGCGGGGCGTAGGCCGAGAAGACCTGCCGGGGGTGGAATCCGTAGCGCGAGAAGTGGTGACGGATCACCGGGCAATCCTGGTGGTGGTAGTAGTAGTCCCGGGAGCGGTAGCAGGCGTCGGTGCATTTGTAGCCCCGATAGCGGATGGGGTGATGGCCGCGGACGAAGTAGTCGCCGCCTCGCCCACCGCTGCGCAGGCCGATGCTGAACTGCAGGCCGCCGATGCGGAACGAGGTTCCGAAGGCCAACCAGCTGCGGTCATGATCCGCGTGGGCTTCCGGCACGAGGCCCGGAACCATCATCAGGGAAAGAGACAAGAGGGTGATGACGAAGGGTTTGGCGACTTTGTGGTGAAGGGTGTTGCGGTTGAGAACGTTGGGTCTGAACATGATCCGTACCTCCTTGGAGAAGGTATAGATCAAGATGCGTGCCAGGTCCGTAAAGACCCATGAATAAAGGGTTCTCTCCCCATCGAGCTTCGCCTCCCCAGGGCGGGCCGAAGGCTATCTCGGCCAGTTTCGTCCACTATCGAGGACGCCCGTAGAGCTCTCTCCCTCGGGGCTCTCTCAGACCTCTTCCAGCCAGGCTCGTGGATCGAGGGCGTAGGGCCAGGGAGTGAGGTTCTCCGGACCGTCCGGCCCCAGTCCCACCAGATCCTCCAGTCGAACTCCCCAGCCCCCTTCCGGTTCGTAGAGCCCCGGCTCCAGGGTCAGCACGTCCCCCGACGCCAGCCGCCCTTCCCGCTCCCCTGCCGTCTCACGAAAGCTCGGTAGCTCGTGGAGCTCGAAGCCGGTGCCATGACCCAGATTGTGGACGTAGCCGGTGACCGTCCCCGGTTCGCTAATGGGAGTGGCGTAGCCGTGGCCACCGAGGATCTCGCAGGTCCGCTGCTGGAGCTCCCACCCGCGCTGGCCCGGAGCCACCGTGCGGTGCGCTTCCTGCAACGCCTCGAGCACCGCCCCGTGGGCCCGCGCCAGCTCCGGCGGCGGCTCCCCGACGCAGAAGGTGCGGGTGCAGTCGGCGTAGAGCAGGCCCTTTGGATAGAGGTCGACGATGAGGGACTCCCCCCGCCGCAGGACCCGGGTGTCGGTGCCGGCGTTGTGCGGTACCGCCGACTCCTCAGCCGGTGCCACGATGTTGCCATCGGGCTGCTGCAGACCGCGATCTGCCAGCACGCGACCGATCTCCCGCCGCAAGCGGCCGACGGTGAGGGGCTCGCCCTGGAGGATCAGCTCCCCGTTCTCCCCCTCCCCCGCCGCCGCCAGCAACGCCGCCACCCGTCGGAAGGCGACGCCGGTACCCTCGGCGGCGCGGCGGATCTCCTCCACCTGGCGCTCGCTCTTGGTCTTGCGATAGCGCTCCAGGAGGCGGTGGCCGGAGAAAAAAGCAAAGCCGTCCGCCTCCAGCCGCCGGCAGGCTTCGAGCACCACGCCGGAGGCAAAGTGCCCCGCCAATGCCACCTTCCCCGGCGTCATCTGGGCTCGCAGCAGGGCCTGCCCCAACACCGCTGCCAGATGCTCGCCGGGATCGCTGAGGGTCTTGTCCCAGCGCGGGATGTCCAGCTCCTCGGGAGTGAGCAAAGGCAGGCCGGTCGCCGCCGCCTCCTCCCGCTCCATGGGCGTGAAGAAGCCCAGCTTCACCTCTCGCCGCCGGCGGTTGGCCACCAGCAGGCTGGAACGCACGTGGGCTCCACCGGCGAAGGGAGCCATGTCAGGATCTTCGGCGCTGGCCGCCACCACCAGCAAACCTTCGAGATTCTCCGCCTCGAGATCCGCCATCAGGGGGTCGATGTACATTGAGTTCCTCCGCTCCTATTGTGCCCAATCGAGCCGCGAGCATACCGCCCAACGGCCGCCTACCCGAATAGCGGACGGAAAAGACCTGGGCCTTCGCTCATTTTTCTTCTCATGGCCTCCACAGGCCGGCAAGGTGCCGGCGCTCCCAGGGCTCGATCCGAGCCGATCCACGGCTGCCTACCCGAATAGCGGACGGAAACGAGGCGGATCTTCGCTCATCTTTCTCCCTGGGCCTTATTCGGGCACGAAAAAGCCGCCGCGCGGAGACCGCTGCGGCGGCTGGATCGTTGGCCTCCCCATGGGAAATCCCCCTGGGGGGCAGAGCCTCAGATGTTGCGGCTGATGAACTGCTCGAAGGCAGCCTTGGGCATGGCGCCCATCATGCGGTCCGCCACCTCACCGTTCTTGAACAGGAAGAAGGAGGGGATGCTGGAGACGCCGAACTGGCTGGCCAGCTGCTGCTGATCGTCGACGTTGATCTTGCCGATGGTCACCTTGCCGTCCATCTCGTCCGCCAGCTCATCCAGGGTCGGAGCCACGGCGCGGCAGGGGCCACACCAGGAAGCCCAGAAGTCCACCAGCACCGGGGTATCGGAGTTCTTCACCACCGAGTCGAAATTCGAGCTCGTGATCTCGACAATCTTGTTGCTTGCCATATCGTCTAAATCCTTTCTAGTAGATCTTCGCTGCGAGACCCTTTGAGAGACGAGCGGATCGACTCCCGACTCTGTTGGATCTTTCGTCGGACCCTCCCCGCACCGGTGGGCGCGGTGGAGTGCGGACGGAATTCCAAGAGGTCTCTGAGAGCCGGAGAATCAATCCGAATCAATTCCCCCGGCCTGTTGTTTCAAACCTCGACGAGCGGCGAAGAATTCCCGGGTGGCGTCCACGTCTCGGCCGATCTGGGCCGATAGGTCCATCACCGTGGGAAAAATCCTCTCCTCCCGTAGACGCCGGAAGAACCGGATTTCCACCGCCTCGCCATAGACGTCGGAGTTGAAATCCAGCACGTGGGCTTCCACCACCCGCTGATAGTTCTCGTACACCGTCGGCCGGGTGCCGATATTGGTCGAGCATTCGAAGGTGGCGGGAAAGCTCGGGAAGAGCACCTGGCAGGCATAGACCCCGTCCGCCGGCAGCAGCTCCCCTTCCGGCTGTAGATTGATGGTCGGCCACCCCAGGCGCTTGCCCATGCGGTCTCCCCGCACCACGACTCCTTCGATGGCGTGGGGCCGGCCCAGCATCTCCGAGGCCGCTTCCACCCGTCCTTCCAGGATCGCCCGCCGGATGCGGGTGCTCGAAATCCGCTCGCCGCGGGTGGTCACATCGTCGAGGCCGACGGCGGTGAAGCCCAGCTCCTCCCCCATATCCTCCAGCAGCTCCACGTCCCCGCCGCGGCGGTGGCCGAAGACAAAGTCCTCGCCGACATAGACTTCTTCCACCCCCAACCGCCGGTGCAGAAAATCCTCGACGAAGGTCTCGGCGGTGATGCGGGAGAAATCGCGATCGAAATTCACCACCAGCAGCACGTCGACTCCCATCTCGTCCAGCAGCTTGGCCTTTTGCTCCAGGCTGGTGATGCGGGCCGGGGCCTCCTGAGGCCGCAACACCGACAGCGGATGGGGCTCGAAGGTCACCACCATGGCCTGCAGCTCGGTCTCTCGGGCACGCTCCAGGACCTTTTCGATCACCGCCCGCTGACCGCGGTGGACACCGTCGAAATTACCCACCGTGGCAACGCCTCCGGTGGGCAGATCACTGCTGTTGAACGCGTCTCGAACCACCAACATGAACTATGGTCTCGGGAAGGTCTCAGGGGAAGGGGTCATCCAGCGAAGGGTACCGACCCTACCGGGAAGTCTTCCAGGCTCGCCGCGGGCTCTAGCCCCGGCGCTTCCGACGGGCCCACGATCCGCGCCACCAGATCGTCGGCGTAGGCCTCGGTGATTTCCACCTGGGCCAGCGTTCCCGCCGGCGCGAAGCCGTCGTTGATCAGGATGCGGCCGTCGATATCCGGCGCCATGCCCCGGTGACGGGCCTGCAGCAGGTGCTCCGTCTCCTCGCAGACGCCTTCCACCAACACTTCGAGGACATCCCCCACCAGCCTCTGGCGCAGCTCCTTGGCGATGGGCTTCTGCACTTCCAGGAGCTTCTCGTAGCGGCGACGGGCCACGGAACGGGGAATCCGCCCCTTCAGATCCGCTCCCGGCGTGCCCGGCTCGGGACTGTAGACGAAGGCACCGAGGTGATCGAAGCGCGCCTGCTGGATGAATTCCACCAGGTGCTGGAAATGCTCCTCCGTCTCCCCGGGGAAGCCGACGATGTAGGTGGTGCGCAGGAAGATGTCCGGGGCAAGCTCCCGGGCACGCTCCAGCAGGCGCAGATAGCGCTCCGGCCCGCCGGCGCGACGCATGGCCTTGAGCATCTCCGGGTGGCTGTGCTGGAGCGGCATGTCCAGGTAAGAGCAGAACCGCTCCTCCTGGCCCATGAGCCGCAGCAGCTCTTCGTCCAGCGTCGTGGGATAGGCATAGAGGAAGCGAATCCACGGAATCTCCGTGTGCTCCAGGAGCGCTTCTACCAGCCGGGTCAGGCCGTGGCGGCCGAGGCCCAGATCGAAGCCGTAGCGGGTGGTGTCCTGGGCGATGAGGCAGAGCTCGCGGATGCCCGTATCCTCCAGGTGCCGAGCTTCCTCCACCAGGCTCTCGATAGTGCGGCTGCGGAAGGCGCCGCGCCATTTGGGGATGGCGCAGAAGGTGCATGGATTGTCGCAGCCCTCCGCTACCTTCAAGTAGGCGAAGCCGCGGGTGGTCAGCAACCGCGGCTCGCGGTGATCGAAGACCACGTGGGCCTGAGACGGCGGCGCCGGGCCGCCCCCCAGCTGCACCAACTGCGGAGCCTTGTCGAGGTCGTCGAGCCCGATGAAGCCGTCAATCTCCGGAATCGCCTCCGCCAGCTCCTCGCCGAAGCGATTGACCATGCAACCGGCCACCAGGAGCTTCTCCACCTTGCCTTCCCCGGATTCCCGGCTCTTGCGCGCCGCCACCTCGAGGATGGCGTCGATGGACTCCTGCTTGGCCTCCTCGATGAAGCCGCAGGTGTTGACGATGACCGTGTCCGCTCCCTCCAGGTCCGGCGTGATCTGGTAGCCGGTATCGCGCAGATGACCGAGCATGATCTCGCTGTCCACCCGATTCTTCGGGCAGCCGAGGCTGATCATGCCCACCCGGCCACCCTCCGCCCTGGAAGCGTCGCGGGACGCGGATCGGTGCGGCTGGGTCGTTGCGGCGGAGGGGTCGGAAACGGGACCGCTCGACGGCGGTCGCGGGTCGGAGCTACTCATCCAGCGGAGCATAACAGATCGAAGCTCTCCAAGCTGGGTCTCCGCTAGCTTCCGAGGCGGGCCTACAAGGGTTTCGGACGCCTTCGGTCAGCGCTTCCCGCCGGGATCGGATCTCTGACATACTCTGGCCTCGTCATGCTGAATCGTTCTATGCGTCTCTCTCCGAAAGCTCGCCCGGGTATCCGTCTCGGGGGCGCCGCCGTCGCCTCCCGAAGCACCCTGCCGAGCCTCTTCCTCGCCTGCTTCCTGACCGCTACCCTGGTCGCCTTGCTGGGCTCCCCGTCCGCCACCGCCGAAGCTCGCGAGGCAGAAGCTCCGGCCGTCTGGGCCCTGACCCATGCCCGGGTGGTCACCGCTCCGGGACGGGTTCTGGACGACGCCACGGTAGTGATCCGGGACGGCCTCATCGAAGCGGTGGGCACCGGCCTACAAGCGCCGCCGGACGCTCGCATCGAGGATTTCTCCGGTCTCACCGTCTACCCCGGCCTCATCGACGCCTATGCCGAGCGCTCCTGGCCGGAGGAATCCCATCCTCCCCAAGGCAGCCACGACAACCCGCAGGTGCGCCCTGAGCGCGACCTGGCCCTCTATGGCCATGACGCAGGCTTCGCCAAGCAGCGCCGCAAGGCGGGCATCACCACCGCTTTGGTGGCTTCCGCAGAGGGCGTGCTGCGAGGCTCCAGCGCTTTGATCAATCTCGGTGACGGCGGCCTGGAGCACAATCTGCTCCTCGGCGCGGCGGCCCAACACGCCAGCCTCGAAGCGGCGGAGGGCCGCGACTACCCCAACTCCACCATGGGGGCCGTCGCCCTGGCCCGCCAGAGCTTCCTCGACGCCCGCTGGTATCGCCGGGCTCGCGCCGCCTGGGAGGCGGATCCTGGCCAGCCTCGGATTCCCTACTCCCGGAGCCTGGAGGCCTTGGGACCGGCCGCCCACGGCGAATCGCCGGTCTTCTTCACCGCCAGCGACGTCAACGCCGTAGGCCGGGCCGCGGATCTCGCCACCGAGCTCAACCTGCAGGCGGTGCTGGTGGGCAACGGGCACGAATACCAACAGCTGCCGGCCCTCCAGGCCGCCGGCTTCCCGCTCATCCTGCCCCTGAGCTTCCCCGAGGCGCCAGAGGTCGGTGACGAGGGGCCGGCAGCGGCGGTGGCCCTGGCGGAGCTGCGCCATTGGGATCAGGCGGCCGCCAACCCCGCCCGGGTCCTCGGCGCCGAGCTGACCATCGCTTTCACCACCCATGGGCTGGACAAGCCTGCGAAGATCTTCCCCGCCCTGGCCAAGGCTCGGGAGCACGGTCTGACGGAGGATCAAATCCTCGCCGCCTGGACCACCGTCCCGGCCCGGCTGCTGGGTCTGGAAGACCGGCTGGGCACCCTCGATGCCGGCAAATGGGCCAATCTGCTGGTGGTGGAAGGCGAGCTGTGGACCGACGAGCCGAAGCTCCAGGAGGTGTGGATCGACGGCCGGCGCTACTCGCTGGAGGACGACGGAGGCGGCGGTGACAAGGCGATGCAATGGACCCGCCGACCGCCCTCGGGCATCGGAGCGAGCGCCGAAGCCGCCACCCGAGCCGGCGCCGCGGCGGGAGGTGCATCATGAACCGCGGCTCACTGATTCTGACCGGGCTGCTGACCGGCCTCGCACTGCTGCTGCCGGGCGTTGCCCAGGCCCGCACTGGCCCTACCCACACGATCCCTGCCCACACGATTGACCCCGAGGCTTGGCGCTCCACCCCGCCGGAGAATCCCGGGGTGGTCTTGGTGCGCGGGGCCACGGTGTGGACCCAAGGACCCGACGGCATCCTCGAAGACGCCGACCTGCTGGTGCGGGACGGCCGCATCGAGGCGGTGGGCCAGGGTCTCGACGCCCCGGGCGATGCTCTGGTGGTGGACGCCGCCGGCAAGCATGTGACGCCGGGACTCATCGACGCCCACTCCCATATCGCCATCGACGGCGAGGTCAACGAGAGCACCCACATCGTCACTGCGGAGGTGCGCATCCGGGACGTCCTCGACCCCGGGCACATCGCCATCTACCGCCAGCTCGCCGGCGGCCTCACCAGCGCCAACATTCTCCACGGCTCCGCCAACGCCATCGGGGGTCAGAATGCGGTGATCAAGATGCGCTGGGGTGCTGATGCCGACGGCCTGCTCTTCGAAGGCGCTCCGTCGGGGATCAAATTCGCCTTGGGCGAGAATCCCAAGCGCAGCAACTTCCGCCGCCCCGGCCCACCGCGCTTCCCCACCACCCGCCCCGGTGTCGAGCAGGCCATTCGGCAGGCGCTGGACGATGCCCGGGCCTATCGGGAAGCCTGGGAGACCTATCGGCAAGCGGACGACCGCGCCACCCGCGTGCCGCCGCGGCGGGACGTGCAAATGGAAGCCCTCCTGGAGGTGCTCTCCGGCGACCGCCTCGTCCACGCCCACTCTTACCGCGCCGACGAGATTCTGATGCTGCTGGGGGTGGCGGAGAGCTTCGGCTTCCGCATCGCCACGCTGCAGCACGTGCTGGAGGGCTACAAGGTGGCGGACGAGATCGCCGCCCACGGTGCCGGCGCTTCCACCTTCACCGATTGGTGGGCCTACAAATATGAGGTCATCGACGCCATTCCCTACAACGGCGCTCTGATGCACGAGCGCGGGGTGGTGGTCTCCTTCAACTCCGACAGCGACGAGCTCGGCCGGCGGATGCAGCTGGAAGCCGCCAAGGCGGTGCGCTACGGCGGAGTGGACCGCGCCGAAGCCCTCGACTTCGTGACCCTCAACCCGGCCCGCCAGCTGGGCATCGAGGATCGCGTCGGCAGCCTGGAGGCCGGCAAGGACGCCGACTTCGTGATCTGGAGCGGCGATCCCCTCTCCACCGCCAGCCGCTGCGACGAGACCTGGATCGACGGGCGCAAATACTTCGACCGGCAGGAGCACCTGGCAGCGTGGAAAGAGCTGGAGGCGGAGCGGGAAGCGCTCCTCGCCAAGGTCCGCGCCGCCACTCCCCCGGACGAGCCGCCGGCGGATGCCGGCGCCGGGGAGGACGCGATGGGCTCCGAGGAAGGCATGGAAGTCAACCCCGGGGAGGAGCTCGAGATCCCGGACAACGTCCAGCCTCCGGAGGACCTGGAAGGCTCCAACCCTCCACGGCAAGAAACGCCCGCCCCGCAAGAGGCGCCTTCGCAGCAGGAAAGCAACCCCGAGGCCAACCCGCCTCCGAGCTCCCAACCCCGGGAGGTGCACTGATGACCCGCCTGCGAGCCCTCGGAGTCCTCCTCCTGGCCCTCTCCACAATCTCCACCGGGGGACCCGCCGACGCCCAGGAGCCCTTCACCGCCCTGGTGGGCGCCACCGTCCATCCGGTGAGCGGACCGCCCCTGGACGGCGCCACCGTGCTGGTCTCCGGGGACACCATCCAGGCCGTCGGAAGCGATCTGGAAGTCCCCGCCGACGCCTCGGTGGTGGATCTCACCGGCCGTCACCTCTACCCCACCTTCATCGCCGCCCACAGCGTTCTGGGCTTGGTGGAGGTCAACAGCGTCCGCGGCACCGTCGACACTCGCGAGACCGGCGATCTCAACCCGGCGCTACGGACCGAGGTGGCCTTCAATGCCGATTCCCGGCTGCTGCCGGTGACCGTCTCCGGCGGCGTGCTCTTCGCCCACGTCGTACCCAGTGGCGGTCTGCTGGCGGGTACCTCGGCGGTGATGCGGCTGGAGGGATGGAACTGGCGCGGCATGACCGTCCGGGCCCCTGTCGCCATGCACCTCCAATTCCCCATCTACGAAGCGCCGGAAGAGTCCTGGTGGGGGGAACCCAAGACCCAGGAAGAGGTCGACGAGGACCGCAAGGAAGCCCTAGAGCTGCTGAACAAGACCTTCGATGACGCCCGCGCCTACCGCAAAGCCCGCGCCGCCCATGACGACGGCCGGGGGCCCTGGGTGGCCTACGACCCCAATCTGGAGGCTCTGCTGCCGGTGCTCGACGGTTCCCGGCCCCTCTTCCTCCACGCCGCCGAGCATCGCCAGATCGAAGGCGCCCTCGAGTGGGCCCGGGAGGAGGGACTGGAGAATCTGGTGCTGGTCAGCCGGCAGGACGCCACCGCCTTCGCCCAGCGCCTGGCGGAGGACGAGATCCCGGTGATCCTCGCCGGCGTGCTGCGGGAACCGGAGCGGGATTGGGAACCTTACGATGCCGCCTTCACCGCCGCTGCCCGACTGCACGAGGCCGGTGTGAAGCTGGTGATCGCCGACTCCGGCTCCACCTTCGGCGCCGCCAACACCCGCAACCTGCCGTTCCACGCCGCCATGGCGGCCACCTTCGGGCTGCCCCGGGACGCCGCTCTGCGAGCCATTACCCTCAGCGCCGCCGAGGTGCTGGGGGTGGCCGAGCGCCTGGGCTCCCTGGAGGCCGGCAAGGAAGCCAGCTTCGTCATCACCGACGGCGATCCCCTGGAGATCACCACCCGCATCGAAGCGGTTTGGTCCGCCGGCCGCCCGGTGGACCTCGACCAGGATCCCCAACGCCGTCTCTACCAGCGCTATCGCCAGCGCCCGACCGCACCGAGCCAGCCGTGAGCACTGAATTCGATGCCTTGATGGCCCGCTTCCGGGATCGCCTGGAGGGCGAGTTGAATCAATTCCTCGCCGCCCAGCGCCAGGCGAGCCTGGAGCGCACGCCGGAGGCCGATGCCCTGCTGGAGCAACTCCGCGGGCTGGTGCTCTCCGGCGGCAAGCGGCTACGGCCAGCGCTGGTCTACTTCAGCTATCTGGCCTGTGAGGGAGCGGAGGAAGCGCGAGTCCTGCCCGTGGCCATGGCCACCGAGCTGCTCCACACCTATCTGCTGATCCACGACGACATCATGGATCACGCCGATACCCGGCGCGGCCACCCCACCTCCCACGTCCACTTCCGGGACCGCTATCTGCGGGAGGGATGGCCCGGCGGCGAGGACGAGGCCCGGGAGTACGGCAACTCCATGGCGATCCTCGCCGGCGACGTGGCCCACACCTACGCCGACCAGCTCTTCGCCTCCGTGGAAACGGATCCGGAGCGCCGCTTCAAGCTCCAGCGCATCTACTACTCCATGTGCCGGGAGGTCATCGACGGCCAGTATTTGGAGCTCCACATGGGCCTCGGCGGGGACCCCTCGGAGGACGACCTGCGGCGGGTGCTACGGCTCAAGTCGGGCCTCTACAGCGTCGAGCGACCGCTGCAGCTCGGCGCCATCCTCGCCGGCGCCGGCCCGCGGCGCTACGAGGCCCTATCCCACTACGGCAGCGCCATGGGCGAGGCCTTCCAGCTGCAGGACGATATCCTGGGCATGTTCGGCGACCCCAATGCCGTCGGCAAACCGGTGGGAGGCGACCTGCTGGAGGGCAAATTCACCTTCCTGGTCCATCACACCCTGCGGCTGGCCTCGAAGGCGGACGCCGACCGGCTGCGCCAGGGCCTGGGCCAGCGCGACCTGCCCCAACAAGACGTCGAGGATCTGTGCGCGGTGATCCGTTCCAGCGGCGGCCTGGCGGCGGTGGAGGCGATGGTGGAACGGCGTAGCCGGGAGGCCCGGGACGTGATCCAGGGCCTGGATCTGGCGCCGGCGGGCAAGGCCTTTCTCCTCGGCCTCATCGGTTACCTCGGCGCGCGCAGCCACTGATCCCCGGCACCCCTCGTACCCCGCGGGGACGAGCCAAGAGGGTCAAGATACGGGAGAGCGAAGATATGAGCGACCCATCATCTCCTGGTCCGAATCAATCTTTGGACGAAGAAGCTCTCGTCGCCGAGCTACGGGACGGTAAACGACGCTTCCACGCCCTGCCGCCTGCATTGGGAGCAGAGCGCGCCGCCGAGCTCCGGCGCCGGGCCCTGGAACAGATCACCGGCGCCGACCTCGGGCACTGGGGCCATTTCTCCCTCGACGCCCGCCGCGCCAGCACTCGCCATTGCGAAAATTTCCTCGGCGCCGTGCAGGTGCCGGTGGGCATCCTAGGACCACTGCCGGTGCGCGGCCAATACATTGACGACGATGTCTTCGTTCCCCTGGCCACCACCGAGGGGGCTCTGGTGGCCAGCGTCAACCGTGGCTGCGCCGCCATCCGCGAGGCCGGCGGCGCCAAGCTGTGGGTGGAGGACGCGGGCATGACCCGGGCACCGGTCTTCCGCACCAGCGGCATCGACGAAACCCGCCGCTTCCTCCACTGGCTGAAAGAGAACCACGGCGAGATCCGGCGCGTGGCGGAGGCCACCAGCAATCACCTGGAGCTGCGGGAGGTCCGCCCCTTCGTTTTCGGCACCAGCATCTTCCTGCGCTTCTGCTTCGGTACCGGCGACGCCATGGGCATGAACATGGTCACCATCGCCTGCGACCGGGTGGTCCACGACCTCATCGAGCCCGCCACGGGCATTCAGTGCTCGGCGCTCTCGGGCAACTATTGCTCGGATAAGAAGCCCGCCCAGATCAACATCCAGGAAGGCCGCGGTAAGAGCATCCACGCCGAGGTGCGGCTGCCGGAAGAAGTGCTGGCGTCGAAGCTCAAGACCGACGCCCACCGGCTGGCGGAAACCCAATACCGCAAGAACCTCCTCGGCTCCATCGCCGCCGGCTCCAAGGGCTTCAACGCCCAGGTCGCCAACGTGGCGGCGGCGTTCTTCATCGCCACCGGTCAGGACCCCGCCCACGTGGCGGAGGCGGCGGTAGCGCTGACCTGCATCGAAGCCCAGGACGACGGCTCCGCCCTGGCCTCCCTCTTCCTCCCCGACGTGCCCCTGGGCGCCGTCGGCGGCGGCACCGCCCTGGCCACCCAGGCGGCAGCCCTGGAGCTCTTGGGAGTGCGCCCCGACCCCGAGCATCCCGGCGCCGCCGTCGGTCGCCTGGCGGAGATCTTCGGCGCCACCGCCCTCGCCGGCGAGCTGTCGCTGATGGCCGCCCTCACCTCCCGCGACCTGGCCGGAGCTCACGAGCGCCTGGGCCGGGGCCGCCAAGGCCGCTAACCAACCCCATCCATGTCCCGCGCCGCCGCCTCCGCTCCCGGTAAGGTGATCCTGATGGGCGAGCACGCCGTGGTCTACGGCTGCCCGGCGGTGGTGGCAGCCCTGGACCTGCGGCTCACCGCCACCGTCGAGATCGCGCCCCGGGCAGCGAGGGGAGCTGATCTAGGGCCCGGGGAGGTGGAAATGCAGCTGCCCCAGCTCTCCTGGCACCAGCGGCTGCCCTGGAGCGAGCTGCGGTCCTACGCCCGGGGTCGCAGGACCGCCTGGCAGCGCTACGCCCGGGACCCGAGCCCCGAAGCCTTCGCCGCGGTGCGCGGGGAGAACCCATCTCATCTGGTGTGTATCGCCCTGGGGGAAGCGGCGGACTCCCTCGGCCTCCGGGAGCCGCCGTCCCTGCGCATCAGCCTCTCCTCCGCCATTCCCCTGGGTTCCGGCTTCGGCAGCTCTGCTGCTGCCGCCGCCGCCCTCCTCCACGCGTTCTTCAGCGCCCTCGGTGAGAGTCCTTCTCTAGAACGCCTGGAACCCCTGGCGCTGGAGGTGGAACGGCGGCAACACGGCAACCCCTCCGGCGTCGACACCGCCACCGTCCTTCACGGCGGCCTGGGCTGGGCTCGACGCCAGGAGCAGGGAGTTCAACGGCGGCCGCTGCCAGTGGCCGAGGGAGCGCTCCGGGGCCTGCGCATCTTCGACTCCGGTCCGCCAGCGGAGGATACCGGCACGGCGGTGGAGGCGGTCCGCCAGCTGCGCCAGCGGGAAGGGGACGCCTTCGAGCACCGGCTACGGCGCATGGAAGCCTTCACCGAGAGCTTCTGCCAGGCTCTGGCAGTCGGCGGCGGGGCGGTCGGCGGCAAGGCGTCCACCGGTCCGGGAGTAGCCCACGACGGGGACGCCTTGATCCGGGCCATGAGCGGCTTTCAGCGCTGCCTCGAGGAGCTCGGGGTGGTGCCGAAAGGGGTCCGGGACATCGTCCGGGCGGTAGAGCACCACGGTGGCGCCGCCAAGATCTCTGGTGCCGGCAGCCTGGGCGGTCCCGGTGCCGGATCTCTGCTGGTGTATCATCCACAGCCGGCGGCCATGGACTCCTGGCCTTGCTTGGCGCCGCTCACCGCCTACCCCGTATCCTTGGGCGCCGAGGGCGTACGAAGCGAGTCCTGGCCCACCGCAGAACCCCACCAGCGAAGGAAATCGTGAGCCAAAAGCACACCGTCATCTCTCCCGCCAATATCGCGTTCGTCAAATATTGGGGTGCCCGGGACTTGGAACGGGCCATCCCCGTCCAGCCGTCCATCTCCATGACCCTGCGCAATGCGGTAAGCCACACCACCGTCGAGGCCTCCGACGCCAGCGGCCCGGACGAGGTGCTGGTGGCAGCGGAAGACGGCACCCTGGCGCCGGCACCGCCGGCCTTCCAGGAACGCATCCTCCCCCACCTGGAGCGTCTGCGCCAACGGGCCGGCAGCACCGCCGCCCTCAAGGTGGCCACCCGCAACAGCTTTCCCTCCGCCGCCGGCATCGCCTCCTCCGCCTCCGGCTTTTCCGCCCTCACTCTGGCCACCGCTGGCGCTCTGGGCCTCCACCTCGAGCCGCGGGAGGCTTCGGTGCTGGCGCGCCTCAGCGGCTCCGGCTCGGCTTCGCGGTCGGTGATGGGAGGCTACGTGGAATGGCCCGTCGCTTCCCACGGCGAGGAGTCGGACGAGGCCGCCGCCGCCCAGATCGCCGACGCCGGCCACTGGCAGCTTGCGGATGTCATCGTCCTGGTGGAGACGGGCCCCAAGGACGTCTCCTCCCTGGGAGGCCACCGGCGAGCCACCACCAGCCCTCACTTCGCTCGCCGCCAGGAGCTCTTGCCCGGGCGCCTGGAGGCGGTGCGGGACGCGATTCGGCGCCGAGATCTGGACGCTCTGGGCCCGGTGGTGGAGGAAGAGGCGGTGGAGCTGCACCTCATCACCATGTCTTCCAAGCCGCCCATCTTCTACTGGCAGCCCGCCACTCTGGCGGTGATGGAGGCGGTCCGCCGCCTGCGGGAGGAGGGCCTCTCCGCCTGGTACACCATGGACGCCGGCGCCAACGTGCACGTGATCTGCGAGGAGACCGCCGCCGCCGCCGTGGCGTCTGAGCTGCGGGGGGTGCCCGGCGTCCGCGGCATCCTCCCCGACGGCGTCGGTGCCGGCCCCCGAGTCTCGGACGAGGATCTCTTTTAGACCATGGCCGCCGCTGCCACCACCGCCGACGGCGCCGCTCCGCCTCTGACGCTGATCAAATGGGGCGGCAGTCTGATCACCGACAAAACCTCCGCCGAGACTCCCCGTCCGGAGATCTTGCAGCGGCTGTCGGAGGAGCTGGCGACGGCGGTGCAGAAGCAGCCCGGTGCGGTGATCCTGGGTCACGGTAGCGGCTCCTTCGGCCACGTAGCGGCCCGGCGGCATCGGCTGCAAGGTCCCCTCGAAGATCCGCTGCAAAGGGCCGGGGTAGCTCCGGTCCAATGTGCCGCCCATCGTCTGCACCGACTGGTGGTAGAAGCCCTGCTGGCCGCCGGCGGTCGCCCTTACTCCTACCCCGCCGCCACGGCCCTCGTCGCCCACGAGGGAGAGCCCGAGGCCGTGGCTGGGGAGGCGTTGGAGCTCGCCCTGGAGCTGGGGATGATCCCGGTGACCGGCGGCGACGTGGTGATGGATCGCCGCTGGGGCGCAGCGATATGCTCTACCGAGGCGGTGCTGGAGGCGCTGATCCCGGTTCTCCGCCGGCCGGTGACCCGCATCCTCTGGCTCGGCGAGACCGCCGGCATCCTCGATGCCCAGGGCTCCACGGTGCCGACGGTCACCGCCGACAACCTGGACGCCGTCCGGAGCGCCCTGGGGGACCCGCGGGGTACCGACGTCACCGGCGGCATGAATCTACGGCTCGCCACCGCCTGGCGCCTAGCCCGGCGGGGGATCCCGTCCCTCATCGCCGACGGCGGCGAGCCCGGACTGTTGGCCCGGGCCCTGGCCGGCGAGACCGTTGCAGGTACGTGGGTGGAATAGCGAGGAGAATGACCATGACCGACCTCCAGGACTTGCTGGTCAAGACCAGCCGCACCTTCGCCATGTCCATTCCCTTGCTCCCGGAGCCCACCTGCTCCGAGGTTCGCCTGGCCTACCTTCTCTTCCGTATCGCCGATACATTCGAGGACTCCACCGCCTGGTCCCGGGAGCGACGAGTGCAGGCCCTGGAACGCTTCATCGCCCTGCTGGCGGCGCCAAACGCCGACGAAGCCCAGCGGCTGGGGCGGACCTGGACCGAGGATCCGCCGGTGGACCACGACGGCTACCTCGAGCTGCTGGCGGAATTTCCCGCCGTCATGGCGGCGTTTTGGGAATTGGATGACGACGCCCGGGAGCTGGTGCGGGACCACACCGCCCGCACCGCCGAGGGCATGGCCGGATTCGTCCAGCGTATGGACGACGACGCCTGTCTGCTCCTCGAGGATGTCGACGACCTGCGGCGCTACTGCTATGTGGTGGCGGGCATCGTGGGCGAGATGCTCACCGAGCTCTTCTTGCTCCACAGCCCGGCCCTGGACGACTCCGCACCCTTCCTCCGCGCCCGGGCGCGGGCCTTCGGCGAGGGCCTCCAACTGGTCAACATCCTCAAGGACTCCGCCACGGACCGGGTGGAAGGCCGGCGCTATCTGCCCAAGGGGGTCGAGCGAGAGGAGATTTTCGCCCTGGCCCGAGGGGATCTGCGGGAAGCCGCCACTTACGTCCAAGCACTGCAGGACGGCGGTGCTCCCCGGGGCGTCGTGGAATTCTGCGCCTTGCCCGTGCTCCTCGCCTTTGCCACCCTCGAGCGGGTGGAGGAAGAGGGTCCCGGTGCCAAGATCAGTCGGCCGGAGGTCTTCTCCATCGCCCAGGCCATGACCGAGACCCTGGACACAGAGCAACCCCTATTCCCGGCCCTGCGCCAGAACTCCTCCCCCACAGCCAGCTCTTGAAACCCTAAGCCCACTCCCAGTGATCGCAACAGCCCTGGTGACAGCCAAACACCGGCCCTGGTAGAGAGGCCGGTCCCCATCGAGACGCCCACGCAGCCGAGATGCCAAACGCAGTCGAGAGGCCCCTCGTATCGTCGAGAGGCTCAACTTAGTCGAGAGGAAAGCTCATGCACTCTGATCCCCTGTCCCGCCTCGTCCTCGAGCTACGCCGCGGAGCCCACCGGGTTCCCGCAGCCGCCCTTCTGCTCCTCACTCTCTTCTCCGCCTGCGCCGGCCCCGGCGACGACTCCTCCGAGGCCGGCATCGGCGACAGCACGCCGGCGGTGGTGGACAGCCAGAGCTTCGCCCGCCCCGACCAGGTGGCAGTGCGAGAGCTGGCCCTCGATCTCGACGTCGACTTCGACAACCGGCGCCTGGAGGGCACCGCCAGCCTGCACCTCGACCGCCGCGCCCCGAATGCGCAGGAGCTGGTCCTCGACACCCGGCAACTGGAGATCCGCAAGGTCACCCTCGGTGACGGTCAAGAGGTGGACTTCACCCTCGGCGAAGAGGTGCCGCTGCTGGGCCAGTCCCTGACCATCCCCATCCAGCCGGACACCGAGGTGGTCCACGTGGAGTACGCCACCTCCCCCGACGCCATCGCCCTGCAGTGGCTGGAGCCGGAGCAAACCGCCGGCGGCGAGCACCCCTTCCTCTTCACCCAGAGCCAGCCCACCTTCGCCCGCACCTGGATTCCCCTTCAGGACACTCCCCAGGTGCGCCTGACCTACAAGGCGACGGTTCGGGTACCGGCGGAGCTCCTCGCCCTGATGAGCGCCAGCAACCCCCAGCAGCGCTCCAGCGACGGGATCTACCGCTTCGAGATGCCCCAGGCCATCCCCTCGTACCTCATCGCCCTGGCGGTGGGTGACCTGAGCTTCCAATCCCTCGGCGAGCACACCGGCGTCTACGCCGAGCCGCCGGTGCTGGAGGCCGCCGCCTGGGAGTTCGACGACACCGAGGCCATGCTCACCCGCGCCGAGAAGCTCTACGGCAGTTACCGCTGGGAACGCTTCGACATCCTGGTGCTGCCGCCCAGCTTCCCCTTCGGCGGCATGGAGAACCCGCGGCTGACCTTCGCCACCCCCACCATCATCGCCGGCGACCGTTCGCTGGTGACCTTGGTGGCCCACGAGCTCGCCCACTCCTGGTCCGGCAACCTGGTGACCAACGCCACCTGGGAGGATCTATGGCTCAACGAGGGCTTCACCGTCTACTTCGAGCGCCGCATCATGGAAGAGCTGGAAGGCCGTCAGTACTCCGAGATGCTGGCGGAGCTGGGCTATCAGGATCTGCAGGCAGCCCTCGAGGAGTACGGACCCGAGAGCTCCAAGACCCAGCTGCACCTGAAGGTTGGACAGGAGGACGACCCCGACGAGGTCTTCTCCGACATCGCCTACGAGAAGGGCTACTTCTTCCTGCGCACCATTGAGGAGACGGTGGGCCGGGAGCGTTTCGACAACTTCCTGCGCACCTACTTCGACCGCTATGCCTTCCAGCCCATGGCCAGCGATCAATTCGTCGCCTATCTGCGCCAGGCGCTGGTGTCCGGCGATGACTCGCTGGAGGAAGCTCTGCGCATCGACGAATGGGTCTACGAGCCAGGCCTCCCGGCCAACGTCTCCGAGCCCGCCCCGGACGCCTTCGAAGGCGTCGACCGGCAGCTGGCGGCGCTGGCGGCGGGTACGGCCCCCGGCCAGATCGACCGAACCGGCTGGACCACCCACCACTGGCTGCACTTCCTCAGGAACCTCCCCGAGGATCTCACCGCCGACGACCTCGCCCGGCTGGACAAAGCCCTGGCCTTCACCCAGGCGGGCAACGCGGAGATCAAGAACGAGTGGTTGCAGCTGGCCATCGCCCACGACTATGCAGCCGCCTATCCGGCTCTGGAGAGCTTCCTCACCAGCATGGGCCGGATCAAATTCCTCGCGCCCCTCTACCGCGCTCTGGCGGAGACCGAGGAAGGCCGAGCCCGCGGCCTCGAGATCTACCAGCAGGCCCGCCCCCTCTACCACCCGCTGGCGGTAGGCGCGGTGGATCACATCCTGGGCTGGCAGCAGCAGGATTCGGCGACGGAGACGCCGGACGAGGGCACCGAAGCGGCCGAGGAGGCGCCCCCTCAGGAGGACGCGGCATGAGGTCGGCGGTGAGGCTCCCGCTGGCCTTCTCCTTCCACCTCCTCTGCCTCGGCGGCCTGCTGACCTGCCCCTTCCTCTCGGCGGCCGAGGTAGCAGCCGCCGAAGGGGTGACGCAGGAAGCATGGCCCGAGGATCTGGAAGCCCGAGAGCCGGTGCTGGAGACTCATCACTTCACCTTCTACTCCCACTTCGGCTTCAATCTCTACGACGCCCTGCTCACCACCGCTACGGGACAGCTCAAGGATCGAGAGGACCCGCTGCGGTCCACGGAATGCTTCGCCGACCTCGGAAAGTCCCAGCGTGCCGGCTGGGAGGCGGCGGTGGACTATTTCGCCGACACCGTCGCCGCCACTTCCGACTTCAGCACCGAGCGCTTCGTCCTGCGCTCCTATCTGGCGAACCTGGACATCGACTTCAGCGCCGAGTCCCAGGAGTACCGCCGCGTCTCCATCCTCCTTCTGCGCGCCGCAGCCCCCGCCTACCGCACCTGCCGGTGGCCCGAGCAGGATGCCGCCAACCGACGCTGGATCGCCGAGCTCGGCGGTCGTCTGAGCCAGCACGGTGACGCCATCGCCGGCCGCATCACCGGCTGGATGGGAGCCTCCTGGCGCCAGCTGCCCATCCCCGTCGACATCGTCGAAACCGTCGGCTGGGCCGGCGCCGACACCATCGGCCGACCCAAAACCCACATCCAGATGAGCAGCACCAACCCCGGGTATCAGGGCTACGACGCCCTGGAAATGATTTTCCACGAGGCCAGCCACGAACTCCTCTCCGGTCGCTCCGGGCCGGTGGCGGAGATGATCCGGGAAGCCTCCGAGGAAACCGGTATCGAGACCCCCCGCAGCCTCTGGCACGGCATCCTCTTCGTCACCGCCGGCGAAGCCGCCCGGGAAGTCCTGGAGGCCGCCGGCGAAGGCCCCCGCCAACCCTACGCCGAAGCCCAAGGAGTCTTTCGCGGCCATTGGCAGCCTCTCTGGCAACCTCTCCAAGATCATTGGATGCCCTATCTGCGCGGCGAGACCTCCGCTGCGGAGGCGCTGCGGAGGGTCCTCATGGCTCTGGACGAACCGTCGGAGGGTTGAGCAGCCACCGCCCAGCCCACCCCCTCGATTCCACTCGCAAGCTGATCAAAGGAAGTTTCCGTGCAAGATATTCTCAAGGACCTGATCCACTTACTTTCCCTCGAAAAACTCGACACCAACCTCTTCCGCGGCGAAAGCCGGGATATCGGCACCTCCCAAGTCTTTGGTGGCCAGGTGCTGGGGCAGGCGCTGTCCGCCGCCAACAACACCGTCGAGGGCCGGGTAGCCCACTCCCTCCATGCGTACTTTCTGCGCAAGGGTGATCACGACTCCCCGATCATCTACGAGGTCGACCGCCAGCGGGATGGCCGCAGCTTCACCAGCCGCCGGGTGGTGGCGATCCAGCACGGGAAGCCGATCCTCAACCTCGCTGCATCGTTTAAGATCCCCGAACAAGGCCTGGAGCACCAATCGAGCATGCCCCAGGTTCCGTCGCCGGAGTCCTTGAAGGATGTCACCGAATACCGCCGCCAGCTCCAGGAACGCATGCCCGACGGCAAGGTGCCCCGCTACCTGATGCAGGAGCGGCCCTTCGAATTCCGCCCGGTGCAGCTGCCCCAATTCCTCGACCCTGAGCCCCGGGAGCCCCGGGCGAGCGTCTGGTTCAAAGCCGTCGGCGAGCTCCCCGACGACGATGCCCTACACCGCGCCATGCTCGCCTACGTTTCCGACTACTACCTCATCGCCACCGCCACCCGGCCCCACGGCACCTCCATCTTCGATCCGCGGCTACAGATCGCCAGCCTCGACCACGCCCTGTGGTTTCAGCGTCCTTTCCGAGTCGACCAATGGCTGCTCTACGAGATCGGCAGCCCCAGCGCTACCGATGGCCGCGCCCTGTCCCGGGGCAAGATCTTCGACCGGGAGGGGCAGTTGGTGGCGGTGGTGGCCCAGGAGGGGGTCATGCGCCTGTGGCCCGAGCCCGAGCCCGAGGACAAGGACAAGGACAAGGACAAGTGAGCGCGCCGACAACCCCCGAAGGGATGAAAGGTCGGCGGCGGAGTGATACCTTGGACGAGCTTCGGTCCGAAGCCACCGACTCCTGAAAACCTGGCAGAAGGCCGTCGAGAGAGGGAGGAGAGCTGTGGCATTTCAAGAACAGTACGGCCCCGCAGTTTGGCGTGGTTCGGAGCTGGCTCAGCGAGAAGACTGGCAATATCGCCTGACCTCCGCTGAGGTCGAGGAGCTCGACACCGCCCTAGGCGTCGTCACCGAGAGTGGCATGCCGCTGGAGGAAATCCGCCGAGAGGACTTTCCCCTACCCACTCTCGGAGAGCGCCTGAAGACCATCCAATACTCCTTGGAGCACGGCTCCGGCAGCTTCTACCTGCGCGGCTGGCCGGTGCACCGTTACAGCTGCGGAGAGCGGCGCCGGGTCTTCTGGGGACTGTGTCAATATCTCGGCACTCCCGTCTCCCAAAGTGCCGCCGGACAGAAGATCTTCCCGGTGCAGGACGCCGGCCACGCCGTCGATCACCCCAAGGCCCGCGGCCCCAACACCCGCAAACAACTCCGCTTCCATTGCGACCGCTGCGACGTCATCGGCTTCCTGTGCGTACGCCAGGCCCTGAGGGGCGGCGAGAACTACCTGGTCAGCGCGCCGGCGGTGCATAACGAAATCCTGCGGCGCCGGCCGGATCTGCTGGAAGAGCTCTACCGCCCCTGGTTTTACAAGACCCACAACGTCGACCTGGCCAACGACGATCCTTGGTGTCGCCAACCGATCTTCGCGGTCCACGACCACCGCTTCGTCGGCTACGTGCTGCGGGTGCTCATCGACCGCGCTTACGAGCTGCCGGAGCTGCCGGACATGACGCCCCGGCAGCGGGAGGCCCTGGACTTCCTCGACGCCGTCTGCGCCGAGCCGGACATGCATTTCCAGCTGCGCCAGGAGCCCGGCGACATCCTCTTCGTCAACAACTTCCTCAACTTCCACTCGCGCTCCGCCTTCGAGGACCACGAGGATCCGCAGCTCAAGCGGCTGCTGTTGAGGATCTGGCTCTCCATGCCCAACAGCCGGGCCCTGCCTCCCCTCTTCGCCGGCAGCTTCGGCAACACCGGCGCCGGAGAGCTTCGGGGCGGTATTCACCCGCAGCCGTGATCCCTGGATCATGCCGAGCTGCCCCGGACGTCGTCATCGGTGGTTCATCTAGGCCATGAGAGCCTTCGCCCCATGACCGCGCCACAATCCAGCCAACGAGCTCGGAGCGGTGGATTGGGGGAGCGCTGGATGCTCTGGTTCTTCTTCCTGGGCATCTTCCTCCTCCTCTGCGCCCTCCGCCTGCCCCTGGCCGACTACCCCATCCGGGATGTCGACGAGTCGGTGAGCGCCCTCATCGCCGTCGAGTGGCTGGAGGGAGGCGTGCCCTACCGCGACGCCATCGACCAGCGTGGTCCGGTGACCTACATCCTCTACGCCCTGACCTTCCTGGTGGCCGGGCAGCACAATATGTTGGCGGTGCATTGGGTTCTACTGCTCTTGATCTTCGGCGGCTGCCTCCTGCTCTTCCGGTTCGCCGCCGAGCTGGGAGGAGAGCGGCTCCCGAGTCCTCACAACATCCCTTCCCACCAAGCTCTCGACCTACCCACCGGCTATCTGGCAGCGCTACTCCTCGCCGTCTGCTCCTTTACCTATCGCCGCAGCCAGATGCTCGCTTTCCACACCGAGTGGCCGGTGATCATCCTCAGCACGTTGGGCATGTGGTGGGTCTGGCGGCGCCTCCAACAGTCCGCCGCCGGTCGCGTGCCGGAGCCGGCAGTCGTGGGCAGCCTCTTCCTGGCGGGCCTGGCTTTTGGCGGCGCGTTTCTCTCCAAGCAGCCGGCGGTCTTCGACGGCGCCGCCGCCGGCGGCTTTCTTCTCGCCTGGCAGTGGCGTTGGGGCAAGCTCTTCCACCGTCAGACTCTGCTGCGAGCCACCGCCCTCGCCGGGGGCTTCTTCACCGTCCTGGGCCTGTGCATCGGCTATTTCGCCTTCGCTGGAGCCCTCGGCGATTTCTATCTCTACTTCTGGCAATACAACGTCGAGCACTACACCGCGGTAATCCCGGCGGCGGACCGGCTGCACGCCCTCGATCCCTTTCTCCACCGCCGCCACTACCTCACCGCCAATCCCCTGCTCTTCCTGGCCTGCGCCCTGGCTCTGGCACGGGTGGTTTCAGCGATCTTCGAACGCGGACGGCGGGCGGTGAACACGCGCTTCTTCCTGGTCCTATGGCTCCTGGCAGCCTATTTCGGCGCCTCCTACAGCGGCCGCAATTTCGGTCATTACTTCATCCAGATCCTCGCGCCGGCCTGCCTGCTGACGGCGCTGCTGCTGCGCGAACTGTGGCTCCGTGCCGGCGGCGGAAAGGAGTCCGCCTCTAGAGCCTGGACCCTCGGCCGACGCGCTGCCCTGGTGGCTCTGGTGGTGGTCGGCCTCGGCTACTCGGTGCACCGCTTCGGGGATGACGCTGCCCTCGCAAAGCTGGGGGAGCCGCCGCCCCGGCCCGGCGCTCAGGAGGCTCTGGTGGAGCACCTCCAGCGCAGCACCAGCCCGGAGGATCGCATTTTTGTCTGGGGTTACAACCCGGAGATCTATGTTCTCGCCCACCGCCGCCCCGCCACCCGTTACAGCAACACCAACTACCTCACCGGCATGCTGCCGTGGGAGAACCACGCTCCGGAGATCGACACCTCGGAGCACATCGTCGACGGCGCCTGGGACATCCTGATGGCGGAGCTCGAAGCCACCCCGCCGGCGGTGATCATCGACACCGCCATCGGCAACCACCGCTACTACCGCAAATATCCCATCGAGGACTTCCCGCGCCTCGAAACCTACCTACACCAGCACTACCTCTACTCCACCACCGTTCGAGACCACCGGGGGCGGCCGTATTACAACGTGTATCGGAGGAAGTAGGTCCCTTCGATTACTCCACGCCCCCCTAGCAAACATCATTTCGCATGCGTTATGATGAGAACAAAAGGAGAGCGGAATGGCATCGCTACAGATTCGTGAGCTGCCGGAGGAAATCTACGAGATGCTTACTTGGCGGGCCGAAAAGGAAGGCCGAAGCCTGGCCCAGCAGGCCATCATCGAGCTACGCAAGATTCCGGAGCTAGAGGCCCGTGAGCAGCGGATGGCTGCCATCCAGCGAATGCGGAAGAGGCTGGAAAAGCAGGAGGCGCGAAGAGTCCAGACGCCTCCCGAGGAGTTGATCAGGGAAGATCGGGACCGATGAGACCGAGGCTGATCATCGATGCCTCGGTCGGAGTGCACTTAGCCCTAGGTCTCGAATCGACCGGCAAGATCCTGGACATCCTGGAAGACACGGCCCTGCTAATGGCTCCAGGCCTCTACTTCACAGAGGTAGCCAACGCACTCTGGAAGTATGTCGCTCACGAAGAGATCGAACGGGACGAAGCGGTCCTGCTGCTCACTGATGCATGCAGCTTGATCGACCAGCCCATTAGCCATCATGCTTTGACCGAGGAAGCTCTGGTCGCTGCGACCGCCTACCACCATCCCGTCTACGACATGCTCTACGCCGTTCTGGCTCGCCGCCACGGCGCAGGAGTCCTAACTTTTGACCGCCGGCTCCGCAGAGTCTTGAAGAGGATGGGTGTAGAGATCATCGAGATTTGAGTTCTTGATGGGGACAGGATGGTCACGCCCCCGACTCCTCCTCCGCAACCTGCACCGCCACCTTCCCCAGCACCCCACCTTCCCGCAACGCCGTATAGGCCTCGGCGATCTGATCGAAGGGGAAGACACGGTCGATGACCGGCTGCAGCTCGCCGCGGGCCATCAACGGACCGGCAAACTCTTGGAAGGCGCCCACCAGGCGGGCCTTGTCCTCGCGGGAGCGGCTGCGCAGGACGGAGCCCCGCAGGCTCAGCCGCCGGCGCAGGATGTCGGCGAGATCCACCTCGGCGCGGGCGCCGGCCATCAGTCCCACCAGCACCAGACGGCCACGAGGGGCCAGGGCCTTGAGATTCCTCGGCAGGTGCTCGCCCCCCACCAGCTCGAGCACGACATCCGCGCCGCTACCGGCGGTGAGCTCGCGGACTCGCTGGTGAGGATCTTCCCCAGCGAG
>JAXHTF010000095.1 GCA_034211275.1 Acidobacteriota bacterium | reverse complement strand
GCTCCTGCTGGCGCTCCGCGGGCCAATCCCTCAGATCCTCGGTCGCCACCTCGTATTCCGGCACCTCGGCGGCGATCTGCTGCAGGCCGTCGGGGCGCACCACTGCGCGCAGCATGCCGTGGCGCCGGATCAGCTGATTCCAGGCGTCCGCCAAGCGCTGGAGGTCGAGACCGGGGATCTCGATCTCGGTGTAGGAATGGGTCGCGACATTGCCCAGCTCGACGCCGGAGCTGCGCCCCACCCAATAGGCCTGCTGCACCTCGGTGAGGGGGAAGGGCTCATCGGCGGACTGGGGCTCGGGAACCACCGCCGGCCTCACCAGCAGATCGTCCTCGCCGGTCCGGCGCAGCCGCTCCACCTCCCGCGCCAGCTGTCCCACCGTCGGAGCGGCGAAGAGCAGGCGTAGCGGTATGTCCAGGCGCAGCTCCCGGCGCAGGGCGTCCACCAGCTCCGCGGCGAGCAGCGAATGGCCGCCGAGCTCGAAGAAATCGTCCTCCACCCCCAGATCCTCGAAGCCCAGCACCCGCTGCCAGACGCTGAGGATGCGCTCTTCCAACGAGGAGCGGGGAGGCACGGCGGAGCCCTGTCCGCGACGGCGGCGAGGCGGCGCGTGGACCTGCGGGATCTGCTCCGCGGCCAGGACCTCGCCGAGCTCCGCCACCGCAGTCTCGGGACCGGCGGCGGCGAGGGCGCCGAGCAGCTGGCGCAGGTGGCGCAGGATCGTCTCGCCGGCGTCGTCGCGGTAGCGGGAGCGGTCGTACACCAGGTGCAGCCCCAGCCCCTCGCCGGGATTGATCAACAGGGTCAGGGCGTGATGGGTGCGGGCGCCGTGGTGCTCGAAGCCGCCCACCGTCAGCTCCGCCTCCCGGCGCTGAGCCAGATCCCGGGAGACGGGATAGTTCTCGTACACCAGCAGGCTCTCGAACAGCGGCTGGCTCCAGGGCACCTCGCTGGCCCGCCGCAGCACCGCTCCCGGCGTATGCTCCAGCTGGCGCATGGACAGATTGGTCTCCCGCAGGCCGTCCAAGAGCTCCCTCAGGCGCGTCGAGGCCGTCCAGGTCATGCGCAGCGGCAGGGTGTTGATGAACAGACCGACGGTGCGCTCGATGCCTTCCAGCTCCACCGGCCGGCCGGACACCGTGACCCCGGCGACCACGTCCATGGCGCCGGAGTAGCGGCCGCAGAGCAGACCCCAGGCCGCCTGCACCAGAATCGCCGGGGTCTGCCCCAGGGTCCGGGCGTTGGCGCGCAGGGCGTCGCTCTCCTCCCGGGACAGCTCGACGGAGACGTCGCCGTAGAGCGGCTCCGGCGGGCTGGTCATCTGCGGGGCGGGACGACCGATGCGGTTGGGCCGGGAGAAGCCGTGCAGACGCTTCCGCCACCGCCGATCCAAGCTCTCGTCGTCCTGCGCCTGCCGCAACCAGGTGAAATAGTCGCGATACGGCCGCGCCGGCGGCAGCTGCACCTCCCGCCCCGCCGCCAGGGCCCGGTAGCGGGTGAAGAGCTCCTCCAACAGCAGCGGCTGGCACCAACCGTCCATCAACAAGTGATGATGGTCCCACACCAAGTGGTGGCGCCGGTCTCCGGTGCGCAGCAGGGCCAGGCGCATCAGCGGCGGCTTGTTGAGAGCGAAGGGAGTGCGGCGGCTGTCCGCGGCGAGCTCCTCCAGCCGGCGCCGCTGGTCCGCCTCGCCCAGATCCCGCCAATCCTCGAAGCGGATCGGCAAGGACACGCTGCGCAACATCACCTGATGCGGCCGGTCCTGGTCCTTCCACACGAAACAGGTGCGCAAGGCGGCGTTGCGGTCCAGGGTGCCCTGCCAGGCCTGGGCGAAGAGCTCGCGATCCAGCTCCCCCTCGATGCAGCACACGAGCTGCTCGATGTGCACGCCCCGGTCCCCGGCCAAAATGCTCTCGAAGAGCATTCCCTGCTGCGCCGTGGTCAGGGGGAGGATCGCCTCCACCGCCTTGCGGGCGGCGGGGGCGGGGCTGCTGCGGTCCAGTGTTTGCTCAGCCAAGGTCGATCTCCCCCAGAATGCTGTCGAGCTGGTCGTCGGTGAGAGCGGACTCCGGGAAGTCGGAGGGGGCGTAGGCGGCGGTATCGGCCTCCAGGGAGGCCTGCACCAGCCGGTGCAGACTCTCCTCCACCGCCCCGCCGAGATCCTCCAGGGTCTCCCGCCGGTGCAGGTTTCGGCTGTAGGCGAAGAGCAGCCGCAGGCGGCCGGCCTCCACGCCCGCCGCGATCTCCAGCGGATAGGCCCGACGCTGCGCCGGATCGCGGACCGGCCCCGGCGAAGCCGACGCGGGGATGAAGGAGGACTCGGCGGGCAAGGCCCGGTCGAGGCGCCCGAGATAGTTGAACGCGACCTGGGAGGCGGGGATTGCCGCCAGCCGCTCCTCGATGGACCGGTCGCCGCGGCAATAGCGCAGCAGCCCGTAGCCGACGCCGCGATGAGGCACCGCCCGCAAGCTCTCCTTGACCCGCCGCAGAGCCGTGGTCGGGGGGTCCTCCGCCGAAACTTCGAGCAGCACCGGGTACAGCGAGGCGAACCAGCCGACGGTGCGGCTGATGTCCAGCCCGGCGGTCCACTCCAGCTCGTCCCGGCCGTGGCCTTCGAGGTCGATCTGCACCGCCGGCGAGCCGGTGTGCTGCGCCAGCGCCAGAGCCAGCGCCGTCACCATCACCTCTTCCGGCCGGGCGTGGGTGACCGCCGGAACCTCCTCCAGCAGCCGTTGGGTGACCTCCTCGCCGAGCTCCACGACGACGACGTCGTTGCTCTCCACCAGGTTCTCACCGTCCTCGTGGTCGAGGGCGAGGCGAGCGGCGCGGGACCAGCTCCGACCCGTCCACCAGTGGATCTCCTCGTCCAGCTCTCCCGCCGCCGCGGCTCGCGCCAACCGGCCGCTCCATTCCCCGAGGGGGACCGAAGCGGGCGGCAGGCTGATTTGTTGTCGATCGGGCTGTCCCGGCTCGGATTGTCCTGCCTCGGATTGCTGTGGTTCCAGCGCCCGATAGGCGAGCTCCAGGTCCTGCAACAACATGCGCCAGGACACGCCGTCCACCAGCAGGTGGTGGGCGCACAGCAGCAGATGCTGGGGGTCGTCCGGCCCGAGGTCGAAGAGCAGCACCCGGAACAACGGCCCGTGCTCCAGATCGAACCCCGCCTGCGCCGCCGCCGCTTCCGCCTCCAGGCGCTCCAGCCGCCGGTCCGGTGGCAGCGGCGCCAGGTCGCGCCGGGTGAAGAACTCCGCCGGCTCCCGGGACGAGTAGCGCTGGCCGCGGATTTCCTCGCCTTCGGACCCCCCGTGCTGGGGGAATACCAGCCGCAGGCCGTGGTGGATGCGCACCAGCTCTTCCACCGCCTGCCGCAGCGCTTCGCCGTCGAGGCGCCGACGGCTGGCCAAGAAGACGGTCTGGTTGTAGTGCTGGGGAGCTTCCAGGGCGAGCTCGAAGAATCGCCGCTGGATCGGCAGCAGCTCGATCTCGCCCTCCGGCACAGAGGCTTCCATCCCGGCGTGCTCGCTCCCGGTCAGAACCTCCGCGACCCGCGCCAGCCGGGACACCGTCGGATGCTCGAAAGCCTGCCGCGGCATCACGCCGATGCGCTGGGCGCGCGCTCGGGCGACGATCTGGATGGCCAGGATCGAGTCTCCGCCGACGGCGATGAAATCGTCATCGACGCCGATGGAGGGGCGCTGCAGCACCTCGCGCCAGATCTCCAGCAGCTTCGCCTCCAGCTCGCTCACCGGCTCGCCGCCGGAGGTCTCCGGCGATTCTTCCCGCGCGGGCCGCAAAGCCCGCCGATCCAGCTTGCCGCTGGCCGCCCGGGGCATCGCATCGAGACGCTGGAAGAGCGCCGGCACCATGTACTCGGGAAGCTTGAGCTCGAGCTCCCGTCGCAGCTCCGAGGCTTCTGCGGAACGCTCCGGGACGGCGGTCCAATAGGCCTCCAGCCGCTGATGGCCGGCGGCGGTGGCACGGGCGATGACCGCCACCTCGCGCACCGCCGGGTGCTGGGCCAGCACCGTCTCGATTTCCTGCAGCTCGATGCGGTAGCCGCGCACCTTGACCTGCTGGTCGCCGCGGCCCAAGTACACCAGCCGCCCCCGGGAGTCGATGCGCACCTGATCACCGCTGCGATAGAGCCGCTGACCGGGGCTGGTGGCGAAGGGATCCGGCAGAAAACGCTCGGCGGTGAGCCGGGGCCGGCGGCAATACCCCCGGGCCATCTGCCAGCCGCCGATGAGCAGCTCCCCCCGGGCTCCGGCGGGCAGCAGCCGAAGATTGGCGTCGACCACGTACAGCCGGTTGTTGGCGATGGGCTCCCCGATGGGTACCGCCCCCGGGGACGCGTCCCCCGCGGTGAGCTCGTAGACGCAACAGCCCACCACCGTCTCCGTCGGGCCGTATTCGTTGATCACCCGCTGCTCGGGCCGGCGCTGCGCCCAGCCCCGCAGCTGCTCACCGCGCAAGGCCTCCCCTCCCACCACCAGGCAACCGGGAGCCCACGACTCCGACTCCGGCAGCTGGCCTTCCAGAGCCTCCAGATGCGCCGGGGTGAGCTTGAGCAAGGCATGGCTCTCGCCGCGCCGCAGCTCCTCTAGCAGCGGATCGAGGCCCTCGCCCTCGGGCACCAGAGTGACCCGCGCCCCGGCGGCCAAACAGGCCAGCAGGCTGGTGACGGCGAGGTCGAAGGCAAAGGAGGAATGGAGCATCGCCCCGGGCGCCGCCGCCTCCAAGCGGTAGTTGCGGATCGCCCAGTGCAGGTAGCCGGCGAGAGCCCCGTGAGGCACCAGGATGCCCTTGGGACGCCCGGTGGAACCGGAGGTGAAGATCAGATACGCGGCATGATCCGGATCGAGGCCCGGGGTCTCCGGCATCGTCGGCTCGGCGACCGGCTCCGAGGTCGCGGCGGAAGCCTCCTCCGCTTCCCCCCAGAAGTCCCAAAGGTCCGCCTCCGCGCCGGCGGCCTCTTCCTCGAACTCCGCCCCGTCGAGGAGCAGCGTCGTCGGGCGCCGGGTAGGCAGTTGGAGCAGGAGCTCCGGACGGGTCAGCACCGCCACCGGAGCGCCGTCCTCGAACATCCCGGCGATGCGCTCCCCGGGCAATGAGGGGTCCACCGGCAGATAGGCTCCCCCCGCCGCCAATACCGCCAGCACCGCCACCACCATCTCCGGCCGCCGATCAAAGCACACCGCGACGACGCGGTCCGGGCCGACCCCGAGGGACTGCAGATGGTGGGCCAGCGGCCAGACCCGGGCCGCCAGCTCGCCGTAGGAGATGCGTTCCTCGCCCCAGGCAAGGGCCTGCGCCTGCGGCCGCGCCGCCGCATGAGCGGCAAAGCGGCGGTGGACGAAACACTCCGCCGGCTCCGGCTCGAGCCCCGGAGCGGGGTTGCGCTGCACCAACAGCTCAGCGCGCTCTTCTTCTCCCAGCAGCGGCAGCGCCGCAACCCGGGTCTCCGGAGCCGCCAACGCCGCCTCCACCAGAGTCGTCAGAGCCGACAGCCAGCTCTCGACGGTACGCCGGTCGAAGAGGTCGACGTCGTACTCGAAGGCCAGCACCAAGCCTTCCCGCCGCCGCTCTCCGAGCAGCGTCAAATCGAATTTGGCCACCGGCTTGCTCGGCTCCAGGGGCCGGATCTCGAGCCCCGGGACCTCCAGCTGCGTCCGTTGACGGTCCTGCCAGTCGAAGAAGATGCGCACGAAGCGCGAGCCGGCGCTGCCGTCCGGAGCACCGTCCTCCGAAGCTCCGCCGACGGCCCCGAGCCCCCGAATCAATCGATAGTAGGGCAGCTCCTGATGCACCGTGGCGTCGAGCACCGTGCGGCGAACGCGCCCGAGGAGCTGTTCGAAGGTTCGGCTGCCGTCGACCTCACAGCGGATGGGCAGGGTGTTGACGAAAAAGCCCAGCAGATTCTCGACCCCGGCGGAGCCCCGCAGGGTCACCGGCGTGCCGATGCCCAGGTCCCGGCGACCGGAGATTCGCCGCAGGAAGGCGAGGAATCCCCCGAGAAGCGTCATGAACGGGGTCACGTCGAGACGCCGGCTGAGCGCCTCGAGGCCTTGGGCCGTCGCCTCCGGCAGGCGCCGCTCCAAGCGTTCCCCGCGGAACGACGACAGCACCGGACGGGGCCGGTCGGTGGGCAGCTCCAAGGGCTCGAGCCCCTTCAGCTCCTCCCGCCACCAGGCCACCAGCGCATCCCCCCGGGGACCTTCGACCCGCTGAAGCTGCCAGACCGCCCAGTCGGCGTATTGGATCGACAGCTCCGGCAGCGGGGAGGCGGCGCCGGCGGAGGAGGAAGCGTAGAGCTCCGTCAGCTCGCGGACGAAGACCTCCATGGACCAACCATCGAACACGATGTGGTGAACCACCCACAGGACCAGGTGCCGCTGCTCCCCGAGATGCCACACCGCGAGGCGCCACAGCGGCCCCCGCTCGAGGTCGAAGGGCTGCCAGGCGAGCTCCTCCGCCTGCCGCCGAGCCTCGACCCAGGCTGCTTCCGCAGGCCCGTCGTCGAGAGAGAGCCCGTCGCCGAGGTGGGTGACGGCGGAAGCCGGCAGCACCCGCGCCGGGCTCCAGGCCTCGGAGTCCTCGAGCCCGTGGATCCGTTGCACCACCGAGTCGCCCACCTCCTCGAACCGCGTGCGCAGCACCTCGTGGCGACGCACCACCTCTCCCACCGCCTGGGCCAGGCGCTCTTCGTCGAGGCGGCCCGTCACCTCCAGCAGCACCGGCATGTTGTAGGCCCCGGAGGTACCGCTGACCCGGTGCAGGGAGAACAGTCGCTCCTGGCCCGGAGCCAGCGGCAGCCCCTCGGCGAGCCGCGGCACCGGTACCGGCCCCTCCTCCCGCTGCTCCCAATCCCGCTGCTCCGAAGGTGACTCCCGCAGCCTCTTCTCGAGACGCCGCGCCAGCTGCGCCGGCTGCGACGCCTCGAAGACGTCGAGCAGCTGGAGCCGGACACCGAAGCTCTGCTCCACGCGGTTGAGCAATCGCGTCGCCAGCAGGGAGTGGCCGCCGAGATCGAAGAAGCCGTCGTCCGGCCCCACGTCCTCGCGCCGCAGAAGCTCCTTCCACAGCCCCACCAAGACCTCCTCCACCGGACCCGCCGGAGCCCTGCGGGGAGCGGCCGCTTCGTCCGGCGGCGCCGGCAGCGCCCGCCGGTCCAACTTGCCGTTGGCGGTGCGGGGGAGGGCCTCCAGCTCGATCCAGCGGGACGGCAGCATGTACTCCGGCAGGCGCTCCATCAGCTGCTCGCGCAGATCGCGCTCTGGGGGAAGAGCTCCCGCGGCGGGCACCAGGTACGCCAGCAGGCGCTTGCCCTCGCCCTGGCCGTCCACCACCACCACCGCCTGGGCCACCGCCGGATGGTCTTCCAGGGCGGCGACGATTTCCCCCAGCTCGATGCGGTAGCCGCGGATCTTGACCTGCCAGTCGGCGCGCCCCAGGTAGACCAGCTCGCCGTCTTCGAGACGCCGGGCGAGGTCGCCGCTGCGATACATGCGTCCGCCGGCGGAACCGTGGGGATCGGGCACGAAGCGCTGCGCGGTGAGCGCAGGGCGGCCCAGATAGCCCTGGGCGAGCCCCGCCCCGGCGACACAGATCTCGCCGGTGACCCCCTTCGGCACCAGCCCCCCGGCACCATCGAGCAGCTGGATGCGCAACGACTCCAGGGGCTTGCCGATGACGCTCAGCCCCGCCTCGGCGTCCTTGCGGGTGATGGTCCGCAGGGTCACGTGGACCGTGGTCTCGGTGATGCCGTACATATTGACCAGCCGGGGACGCCGGTCGCCTAAGCGATCGAACCACGGCAGCAGCGAGGCCATCTCCAGCGCTTCGCCGGCGAAGATCACCCAGCGCAGCGCCGGAACCTCTCCGGCCCCCGCGGCGAGGGCCGCCGCCGACACCTGGCGGAAGAGGGTCGGCGTTTGATTGAGCACCGTCACCCCCTTCTCCACCACCCGGCGCCAGATCTCCGCCGGGCTCTGCACCACCCGGCGCGGCACCACCCACAGCAGGCCGCCCCAGGCCAGAGCGCCCCACAGCTCCCAAACGGAGACGTCGAAGGCGTAGGAGTGCAGCAGCAGCCAGACGTCGCCGGAGCCGAAGCCGTAGTGCCGCTGACCGGCGTCGAGCAGCGAGCCCACCGCCCCGTGGCTGACCACCACGCCCTTGGGCTTGCCGGTGGAGCCGGAGGTGTAGATGACGTAGGCCGGCATCTCCGGCGGCACCGCCCGGGGCGGCAGCGGATCTCCCGCCGACTCCACCAGCTCGGAGACCGCCGCCGTCTCGATGCCGAGCTCCGCCAGCTCCGCTTCCGATCCCAGCTCGCAGCGCAGCCCGGGGTCGCAGATCAGCCAAGAACAGGCGGCGTCGGAGAGGATGAAGCGGGCCCTCTCCGCGGGCACCATCGGATCCACCGGCACATAGGTGGCGCCGGCGCCGAGCACGCCGAGGATGGCCACCGGCAAATCGAGGTCGCGGCGCAGGAAGATACCCACCCGATGCCCCGTCTCGACCCCCCGCCGGCGCAGCGCCGTGGTCACCAGCGCCGCCCGCCGGGCCAGCTCGCCGTAGGTCAGCCGCTGGTCCCCGCAAGCCACCGCCGGGGCCCCGTCGCGCAGCTCCGCCTGCCGGTGGAAGCGGTCCATCAGCGAGCCCGGCGGCGCCGGCACCGGCGCCGGTCCCAAGAGCTGCGCCCGCTCGCCGTCGTCGACCAGCGGCAGGGTCCAAACATTCGCCTCCGGCGCCGCCACGATGCCCGCCGCCAGCAGCCGCAACGCCCGGGTCATGCGGTCCACGGTGGCGGCGTCGAAGAGCTGCCGGTTGTACTCCAGCTCGCCCTCGACCCCCTGCTCACCGACCGTCGCCAGCAGGGTGAGATCGAATTTCGCATCGCCGCTGGCCACCGCCACGGGCTCCATCGTCAGCCCCGGAACGTCGAGGCTTCGGCCGGCGGCGTTGTGGAGCACGAACCACACCTGGAAGAGGGGATTGAAGCCCAGCTCCCGCCCCCGCTGGAGCTCTTCCACCAGGGTCTCGAAGGCGACCCCGGCGTGCTCCTGAGCATCGAGCACGGTGTCCCGGACCACCGCCAGAGCCCGTTCGAAGGTGTCGGCGCCGTGCAGCTCGCTGCGTAGCACCAGGGTGTCCACGAAGAAGCCGATGAGGGGTTCCACCTCCACCTGACGGCGGCCGGCGCTGGGAGCGCCGACGGAGATGTCCCGCTGTCCGCAGAAGCGCGCCAGGAGGACCTTGAAGACCGCCAGCAGCGTCATGGAGGGCGTGGCTCCGGCAGCCCGTCCCCGCTGCACCAAGGCCTCCGTCAGCTCGGGCTCGAGGGCGAAGGGGCGGCGACCGCCGCGGTGATCCGGCCGCGCCGGCCGGGGCCGGTCCAGCGGCAGCTCGAGCACCTCCGGCGCCCCCGCCAACCGCCGGCGCCAATGCTCCAGCTCCGCCGCCTCGTCGAGGTGACGGTGGCGCCAATGGGCGTAGTCCCGGAACTGCAGAGCGAGCTCCGGCAGCTCCGGCGAGCGGCCGGCCCGACCCGCCCGGTAGAGCTCCCCCACCTCGCGCAACAAAATGCCCATGGAGTCTTCGTCGCAGACGATGTGATGGCTGACCAGGCACAGCGCGTGCTCGGCCTCGCCGAGACGCGCCACCGACAGCCTCAGCAGCGGCTCGTCGCGCAGATCGAAGGGCTGTTGGGCGAGGCGGGTCGCGGCCGCGGAGAAGGCCTTTCGCCGGGCCTCGCCGTCGAGACTGCGCAGATCGGTGAAGCGCCGCGCGATGGGCCGTGCCTCGAGGATCTCCTGCACCGGCCGCTCCTCGTGGCTGGTGAAGCGGGTCCGCAGGATCTCGTGCCGCGCCACCACCGCGTCGAGGCTGTCCCACAGGAGCTTGAGATCCAGCTCCCCGGACAGCAGGAAGGCGACGCTGACGTTGTAGGCGGTAGACCGGGGATCCAGCTGCTGGAGAAACCACAGACGCCGCTGGGCGGAGGTCTGGGGCACCTCCAGGTCGCGGGGAACGCGAATCACCCGCTCGGCGGCGGTGCCGCGGCCGGAGCTACGTTCCGTCACCTCCGCCGCCAGCTGCGCCAGGGTGGGACGCTGGAAGAAGACCGCCAGGGGCACCTCCGCGCCGCAGGCTTCCTGCACCCGCGCCAGAGCCCGGATGGCCAGCAGCGAATGCCCCCCGAGAGCGAAGAAGCTATCGTCGCGGCCAACCCGGGGCAGGCCCAGCACCGTCTGCCAGATCTCCGCCAGCCGCTCCTCCAGCTCTCCCCGGGGCGGCTCGAAACCCCGGCGCTGGCGATCCAGCACGCGGGGGTCGGGCAGCGCCTTGCGGTCCACCTTGCCGGTGAGGGTCCGCGGCAGATCGTCCAGCCGCAGGATCAGAGCGGGCACCAGAGCCTCCGCCAGGAGCCGGCTGCAATGACCCCGCAACTCCTCCCCGTCGAGCTCCGGAGAGCCGACGAAGTAGGCGCAAAGCTGCTGCTCGCCGGTCTCGCCGCGGTGCTCGACCACCGCCACGTCGTCGACACCGGGATGCTGGCGCAGGGCGTTCTCGATCTCCCCCAGCTCCACCCGCACGCCGCGCAGCTTGATCATCTGATCGCGCCGGCCGAGGAATTCGAGCTCGCCGCTGTCCAGCTCGCGGCCGTAGTCCCCGGTGCGGTAGAGCAGATCCTCGGGATCGTCGATCCAGGGATTGGGGCGGAAGACCTCGGCGGTGAGCTCGTCGAGGCCCAGATAGCCGTGGGAGCGGAACGGCGTGCGGACCCAGATCTCCCCGACGATGCCGGCAGGACAAGGCTGCCCCCGGCGATCCAGGATCATCGCCTCGGCGCCGCGCATGGGCTTGCCGACGGGAATGCTGGCGAGGCCTTCGTCGCCCGGCTGCACGACGTGGAAGAGCTTGGTGAGGGTCGTCTCGCTGGCACCGTAGAGGTTGATCAGCCGAGCCGCATCGCCGGCGGAGCGGAGCCATGCCTCGATGTCCGCCGGCAGCAGCCGCTCGCCGGCGAGAAATACGTGGCGCAGATGACGGAGCTGCTCCGCCTCGGGCGCCTGCGCCAGCAGGCCCCGGAGCAGCGACGGCACGCAGGACACCATGGTGACCCGCTCTTCTTCGAGCCAGGCGAGCAGAGCCTGGGGGTCGAGCACGGTGTTGCGGGACGGCGGGATGCACAGCGTGCCGCCGGCCAGGAGCGGCGTGAAGGCGTCGCGGAGAAAGGCGTCGAAGGCCGGGGAGGTCAGCTGAGCGCCACGGCACCGGCGGTCGAGGCCGAAGGTGTCGAGCATCCAAACCAGGTAGTGATCGAGGGCCCGCAGCCGGCCCACGATGCCCTTGGGCTCGCCGGTGGAGCCGGAGGTGAAATAGACGTAGCAACGGCCGTCGGGATCCCAGGTCACGTCCGGGGCTTCGGTCGGCGTCGCCGCCTCCGGAGGCGACAGCTTCAGCCCGCCGTGATGACCCGAGGCGCCGTTCATGGCCAGCACCGTGGGAGCCAGCCCGGTCTCTCTCAGGGCCTCGGCGAGGCGCGGGAAAGAGCCCTCCTCCACGAGACTGTCTCCCACAAGACAGTGGGTTGGGCGGACCTGCTCCAGCATCGACGCCCAGCGGCGGAGCGGAGCGGCGGTGTCGAAGGGCACGAAGCAGCCGCCCGCCTTGAGCACCGCGAGGATCGCCACCACCACGTCCGCCGACCGCGGGCTGACCACGGCCACCGCCCCCTCCGGCTCCAAGCCCGCCGCCAGCAGGGCATGGGCCAGCCGGTTGGAGCGCTCCTCCACCTCGGCGTAGGAGGTGGTTCCATGCTGTTCGGAGAAAGCCGGCGCCGATCCCCGATCCTCGGCGACGGCGCGCCATAGATGATGCAGGGGGGTCCGCCGGGGACGAGCCACGGCGGCGGGAGCGGCGGGGGCTGGCGATGAATCAGTCAAAACGTTCATCCTCTAGGCTCGGCTGCCCGGTGCGTCGGCATCTCAGGTCAGGCATGGCAGCTCAAAGTGATCGACCAGCAGACCGGTGGTCAGCACGATGGTCAGCAAATCGGTTTCGAAGGGCACCTCGAGGGCGAAGCCGGGCTCGCTGTAGCGCCGCAGCAGCCTCTCCACGGTGTCCGGATTGAAATAGCCCTGGCGGCGGATTCGCTCCGGGGAGAGCTGGTCCATCAGCCACGGGTGGCCGGTGCGCAGCAGCTCCGGGCTGCCGGGGGCGTTGAAGCCGAACTTCTGGCGCCGCACGATGGAGCTCGGCACTCGGGCCTCGGCGACCCGCTTGACCAGGTATTTCTCCTCCCCGTCGCACAGCTTGAGCCCGGTGGGCAGCCGGGTGGCGAAATCCACGATCTGAGTCGAGAGGAACGGGAAGCGGGCTTCCACGGAGTGCGCCAAGGCCATGCGGTCGCCGTGGTCGCTGAGCAGGTGATCCGCCATGCGCAGCTTGAAATCGAGATACGACCGCTGGTGGATCGGATGCCGGCCGGCCAGCCTCTCCGGCTTCACCAGCTGCTGGGCCAGGCAATCGAAGTCGCCCAGCTGCTCGAGCACCGCCTCGGAATAGAGCGCCTGGCTGATCTCCCGCTGGGCGACGTAGCGGTTCTCGTAGGCGATCTCCCCGTCGCCCCACAAAGAGCACCGGACCTCCTCCTCCAAGGCCGCTTCCAGCTCGTCGTCGAAGCCCATGCCCAACCCGTCCTGGTCGAAGCGGTAGCCCACGTAGCCGGCGAACAGCTCGTCCGCTCCCTCGCCGGTGAGAATCACCGTCACCCCGGCGCGCCGGGCGCTTTCGGACAGCGCCAGAGAACAGGTGTTGTAGGTCTCCTTGACCGGGCATTCACAGTGAGCGGCCATGGTCTCGAGGCGCTCGATGACCTCCGTGGGGCCGAACTCGATGGGGTGATGCACCGAGCCCACGGTCTCCGCCATCAGCTCCTGGTAGCGCACCTCCGACCGCTGCTCGGCGCCGAAGCCGATGGAGAAGGAATGACGGCGCACGCCGGGAGTGGCGTCGGAGACCAACGCCGCGATGAGCGAGGAATCGAGACCGCCGCTGAGGTAGAAACCCACCTCGACGTCCGCCTGCAGCCGCCGCCGCACCGAGCGCTCCAAGAGCTCCTGCAGCTCGTCCCGGGCCGCCTCCTCGCTCACCGCCGCCAGCTCGGCGCTCTCCTCCCGCCGGGGATAGACCAGGTCCCAATACTCGCGCTCCTGCACCTCGCCGTTCTGCACCACCAGACAATGGCCCGGCCGCAGGCTGCGGACGCCGGCGAAGAAGGTCCGCGGGCTGACCAGGCCGGGGAACATCAACACCTGGTCCAGGCCGCCGAGGTCCACCCGGGGCCGCAGCGCCGGGTGCCGCAGGAGGGCCTTGATCTCCGAAGCGAAGAGCAGCCGGCCGTCCACCACGGACCAATACAGAGGGCAGATGCCGAAGGGATCCCGGGCCAGCACCAGGCGGCGGCGCGTCCGGTCGTAGAGGACACAGGCGAATTGCCCGTCCAAGCGGTCGAGGAAGGCGGTGCCGAGGTCCTCGTAGAGATGAGCCAGCACCTCCACGTCCCCCTGGGTGGAGAGCCGATGCCCCTTTTCTTCCAGCTCCCGCCGCAGATCCCGGTAGTTGAAGATCTCGCCGTTGCAGGCCAGGACCACCGAGCCGTCCTCGTTGGTCAGCGGCTGCTCGCTGCCCTCGAGATCGATGATGGACAGGCGGCGGAAGCCCAGAGCCAGGGTCTCGTCGTGCCACGCGCCCTGGGAGTCGGGGCCCCGGTGGACCAAGGCCTCGGCCATGGCCACGGCCAGCTCGGGCTCCACCCGGTGGCTGCCCCGCAGATCGAAGATTCCGCTGAAGCCACACATCAGACGCACCTGCTCATTGCGGGAGCCGGGCTCATTGCGGGAGCCGGGCTGATAGCGGGAGCCGGGCCGATGACGGGAACCGGGCCGGCGGCGGAGATGGGGCGGTGAGCTACCACGAGTCCAGCTCCTTGGTGAAGCGGCCGGCGGGGACCGGCTCCTCGGCGGCGAGGGCGAGCTCCGAGAGGGGACGATCCGGAGCCTCGACGATCTCCTCCAGGAAGGTGATCAGCTGCTGCACCATGCGATCGACGGCGGCGGCGGTGAAGCGATCCCGGTTGTAGGCCAGCAAACCCTCGATGCGGTCGCCCCGCTCCGCCAGCTCGAGGGCCAGCTCCGCCTGGGCGGCGAGGCGCTCCGGCACGATGGGCTGAAGGGTCAAATCCGGCACCTCGATAGGCACCAGGGGGAAGTTCTGCATCAGGAAGAGGACCTGCGGCACCGGCAGCGCCGCGCCGTCGCCCTGGGGCTCGAGGGCTCGCATCACCAGCTCGTAGGGAACCTCCTGGTGGGCGAAGGCGTCGAGAGCCGTGGCCCGCACCCGGGCCAGGAGCTGGCGGAAGCCCGGGTCGTCGCTCAGATCCGCCCGCAGGATCAAGGTGTTCAAGAAGAGGCCGATGAGATCTTCGGTCTCCAGACGCCGGCGGCCGGCGATGGGAGCGCCGACGCGCACGTCGCTCTCCCCGGTGAGCCGCCAGAGCAAGGCTTGGAAGGCTGCCAGCAGCGTCATGAAGAGAGTGGCGCCGCAGCGCCGGGCCAGCTGCCGAAGCCCGCCCGCCAGCGAAGCGGAGAGCAGCACCGGCCGCGCCGCGCCGCGGAACGTGTTCTCCGCAGCCTCGCGGCGGGCCGCCGGCAGCTCGAGCCGGGGCGCCGGGCCGCCGAGCACCTGGTGCCAATGCTCCAGCTCCCCCCGCAGGTGCTCGCCGGAAAGCGAGCGTCGCTGCCAGACGGCGAAGTCCGGGAATTGCACCGGCAACGGCGGCAACTCCGCCGGCTCTTCGGTCAAGCCGCCGCGGTAGGCCGTCACCACCTCCCGCACCAGCAGTCCCATGGACCAACCGTCGCTGACGATATGGTGCAGGGTCACGTGCAGCGCGTGCTCCCGCTCTCCCAGCCTCAGCAGCAGCCAGCGCAGCAGCGGCCCCCGCCGTAGATCGAAGGGGCGGCCCACGGCGGCGGTGAGGAGCTCGGCCTCCCGGCTCCTCCGGTCCTGCGCCGAGAGCCTCCGGAGGTCGACCACCGGCAGCGGCGGCGCCCACGGAGCGACCACCCGCTGTCTTGGCTCCCCGTCGCGCAGCTCGAAGACGGTGCGCAGCGCCTCGTGGCGCTCCACCACCCGCCGGAGGGCGGCGGCGAGGATCTCCGGCACCAGATCACCGTCCAGGCGCAGGCCGGCCTGGACGTGAAACGCCGGATCACCCGGGCTGAGGCGATCCAGCAGCCACAGCCGTTCCTGAGCGAAGGACAGGGGCACGCCCTCCTCTCGCACTGCCGCATTTCGAACGACCGCGTCCCGGGCCAAAGGTTCCAAGGGCAGCTCTGCCTCCGCGGTGCGGGCCAGCGCTTTCTGGACCTGCTCCGAGAGCTCCAGGACCGTCGGCGCTTCGAGCACCGAGCGCACCGAGAGATCGACCTGGAAAGCGCGCCGCAACCGGGAGACCAGCTGGGTCGCCACCAGCGAGTGGCCGCCGAGCTCGTAGAAATTCTCGTCGATACCCACCGCCGGAGCCCCCAGCACGTCGGCCCAGATCTCCGCCATCGCCTGCTCCAACGGCGTCCGCGGCGGCCGCAGGTCTCCGAGGCGCTTCTCCGCTTCCGGCCGCGGCAGCGCCCGCCGGTCCAGCTTGCCGTTGGCGGTGAGGGGAAATCTCTCCAGCCGCATCAGGTGCGCCGGCACCATGTGCTCGGGCAGGCGCTCGAGCAGATAATCCCGCAACGCCCGCGGGCCCCACGGCCGGGGCTCCGTCTCCCTGGAATTCGAGCTCGCCTCCGCTTCGGGAATCCAATAAGCCACCAGCCGCAGGCCGCCGCCGCCCCGCGAGCCGGCGGCGGGAGAATCCTGGGCCAACACCACCGCTTCCCGCACCGCCGGATGCTCGGCGAGGACGGCGGCGATTTCCCCGGGCTCGATGCGGTAGCCGCGAATCTTCACCTGCTGGTCGAGGCGGCCGAGATATTCGAGCTCCCCGCGGCCACCGGCTGCCGGCTCCTCGAAGCCAGAGCTCGAAGATCCCGCCCAGCGGGCTCGGTCACCGCTGCGGTAGAGGCGCTCGCCCGGCCGGACGGCGTAGGGATCCGGCGCGAACCGTTGCGCGGTGAGCGCGGGCCGGTTCAGATAGCCCCAGCTCACCCCGCCACCGCCGACGCAGATCTCCCCGGCGGCGCCCGCCGGCAGCAAGCCTCCGGCGGAATCCAGGATGTAGACGGCCAAGTGCTCCAGGGGCTCGCCGATGACGCTCGCCGCCCCCAGATCCCCGGCGGTGATCTCGCGCCAGGTCACGTGCACCGTGGTCTCGGTGATGCCGTACATATTCACCAGCCGCGGACTCGCGGGATGACGCTCCAACCAGGGACGCAGACTTCCCGGGTCCAAGGCCTCGCCGCCGAAGATCACCCAGCGCAGAGCCAGAGCCTGGGCCGGGGGTTGGAACCGGGCGTCGACCCGGATCAGCTCGCGAAAGGCCGACGGCGTCTGATTGAGCACGGTCACCCCCTCGCGGCCGAGGAGGTCGCGGAAGGCCTCCGCCGAGCGGGCGGTTTCCCGGGGGACCACCACCAGCCGTCCGCCGTAGAGCAACGCGCCCCAGATCTCCCAGACCGAGAAATCGAAGGCGTAGGAGTGGAAGAGAGTCCAGACATCCTGCGCCTCCCCGGCGCCTCGGGCATGAAAATCGAAGCGCGCCTCCGTCGCCTGGAACAGCCGGACCACGTGACGGTGCCCCACCAACACTCCCTTGGGCTGGCCGGTGGAGCCGGAGGTGTAGATCACGTAGGCCGGGCTCCCAGGAAGCGCACGATCCAGCGGCGACCGATCCAGCAGCGTCGCCGGTCCGCCGGCGGCGGAGCCGTTGGGGCCGAAGCTGCCGTCTTCAAGGCGCAGGACCCCGACGGAGATCCGGCGCGAGCCGCGGCCGGACTCTTCGGCCGCTGGGGACGCCCACAAATCCGCCAGGGAGCCTTGACAGATCACCCACCGGGTTCCGCTGTCGGCGGCCATGAAGCGCAGGCGATCCCGCGGGTAGGCGGGGTCCAAGGGGAGGTAGGCGGCGCCCGCCTCCAGCACCGCTAACAGCGAGATCACCAGCTCCGAGCCGCGTTCGAGGCAGACTCCGACGATCTCTCCGGCCTCGACTCCCGCTGCCACCAGCCATCGGGCCCGCACCGAGACCTGCTCCGCCAGCTGACCGTAGGTGAGAGTCCGATCCCCGTCGGTCAGGGCCGCCCTCTCCGGCGCGGCGGCGGCCTGCTGGCAGAAGAGCCGGATCAGCGTCGAGGTCTCCGACGGGGCCAGAGTTCCCGCCCCAACCAGCTGCGAACGCTCGGCGCGGGAGAGCATCTCGATCTCGCCGAGAGCTCTCCCGGAATCCCCCAGAAGCGCCGGCAACAAGCGCCCGAGGTGACCGATCATGCGCGCGGCGACGGCCGCCGAAACCCGCCCGGGGTCATGCACCGCCGTGAGCCGCAGCCGTTCTCCGGGGACCACGACGAAGGTGAGGGGATAGTCGGTCCGCTCGAAGAGACGGAAGTCCTCGATTTGCAGGTCCAGCCCGTACTCGGCGGACTCGGGCCGCGGATAGTTCTCCACCACCAAGAGGGTCTCGAACAGGCGCTGCTCCTGAGGCACCGGGCTCCAGGCCTGGACCTTCGGCAGGGGCAGAAAACCGTGCTCTTGGGCTTCGCTGGAAAAGTCTTGCAGCCGGCGCAGATAGTCCCCGGCGGTCTCGTCCTCGTCCAACCGCACCGGCAGCGGCAGCGTGTTGATGAACAAGCCGACCGCCTCAGCCGCCCCCTCGAGGTGCTGCGGCCGGCCGGAAACGGTCAGGCCGAACACCACCTCCCGGCGCAGGCTCCAGCGGCCGAGCAACAGGGCCAACGCCCCCTGCACCGCCGTGGCCAGGGAGACCCCGAAGGCCCGCGCTGCATCGAGGACGCGGGCCGTGGCCTCCGGCGAGAGATCGCAGTGGGTCTCCTCCGGCGGCGCGTCGGAAGCGGCGTCTCCCCGGGGCAGATCGAGGCCGTGGCCCTCGTCCAGTCCGGCAAGGGATCTTCGCCAGAACCGTTCCGCCGCGGTCAGATCCCGCTGGCGCTGGTAGCTCACGTAGTCGCGGAACGGCAGACCCCGCTGGAGCGCAGGAGACGGCGCCGCCGCAAGGTCATGGGAAGCGCCGGCAAGGGAAGCACCAGCATAGAAAGTGAGCACCCGACGCAGCAGAAGAGCCACCGACCAACCGTCGAGGATGATGTGATGGTGGGTCCAAACCAGCTGCCAGAGGCGGTCCTCGAGACGAAAGAGCAACAGCCGCATGAGCGGAGGACGAGCCAGATCGAAGCCCCGGCGGCGGTCCTCATCGAGCCGTTCCTCAAGCTTCCGCCGCCGCTCATCCTCGGTCTGCCCGCGCCAGTCCTCGCGCATCAGATCCAACGGCGCCCGGCGGAAGACCGCCTGCAGCGGCTCCTCCCGGCCTTCCCAAAAGAAGCCGGTGCGCAGCACGGGATGCCCTTCCACCGCCCGCTGCCAGGCCCGTTCGAGGGCCTCCACGTCCAGCTCCCCACGCAGCCGATACGACGCCTGCTCGACGTAGGTACCGCTGCCCGGAGCGTAGAGAGTGCGGAACAACATCCCCTGCTGGAGGGGAGTCAGCGGATAGATGGCTTCCAGGTCGCGGCTGTTCATGGCTTCACCGAGACCTCTCCAAGATCGGCCAGGAAATCGTCCAGACCGGCCTGATCGAGACCGGATTCCGGGAAGTCCGACGGCGTCGCGCCGCCGGCCCCCTCTTTCCCGCAATGCGCCAGTAGCGCCCGCACTTCCTCCAGCAACGCATCCGCCAGGCGAGCTACCGTCGTCTGTTGGTAGACCCGAGTGCTGAAGGTCCAGGTGACCTCCAACCGGCCCTCCACCACGCCGGCGGTGACCGTCAGCGGCGAGGGCCGGCGGCCGGCACCGTCGCGGGTGTGTCCCACCGGCCGGCTGATCAGCTCCAGGGAGCCCGTGGTGTGGTGGCTCCACCGGCCCAAATAGTTGAAGCTGAGCTCCGGCCGAGGCAGCCGGGCGAGGCTGGCGCGGTCCTCCGGCGAGCCGTAGTAGCGCAGCAGCCCGAAGCACAGTCCCCGATGGGGCACCCTCCGCAGCTGCTCCTTGACCGTCTTGAGCCGCCCCGCGTAGGTGCCGTCGCCGCCGAGGTCGAAGCGCAGGGGAAAGAGGCTGGTGAACCAACCGACGGTGTGGGCCGGATCGAGATCCTCGAAGATCGGCTCCCGGCCGTGGCCTTCGAGCTCCAGGAGCACCGCGTTCTGACCGCTCCACGCCGCCACGACCTGCACCAGGGCGGTCACCAGGAAATCCTCCACCCCGGCCCGATAGGCCGCCGGCGCGGTCTCCAGGAGCTCTTGGGTCGAAGCCTCGTCGAGACGCCGCAGGACGGTTTGGGCCGTAGCCTCCAGGGGCTCGTCGCCCGCGAAGTCCCTGGGCAGCGGCAGCGCCCCGCCGGCGCCTTGCTCGAGCCAAAAAGGCAGCTCCGAGCGCACCGCGCCGGTGCCCGCATACTGCTCGAGGCGCAGAGCCCAGCGCCGGTAGGAGAGGCCTTGGGGCACCCGCCGCTGGTCCGCCGGCGGCGGCGCCTCGGCTTCGAGCTCCTGGGCCAGATCCTGAAGCAGCAACCGCCAGGACACTCCGTCGGTCACCAAATGGTGGATGACCAGGAGCAACAGCGAGGGCTCGCCGGACCCCGGGTGAAAGGTCGCCGCCGCCATCACTCGACCCGCCGCCAGGTCCAGGCTGCGCTGGAGCTCTTCCGCGCGGGCGAGTAGAACGTCGTCCAGCTCCTGGCCGGGAGCGAGATCCGCCACCTCATACCGGACAACCTCGAAGCCGTCCGGCGCCGGCTGGATCTCCTGCCGCCAACCGTCCTCCGACGTCAGAAAACGCGCCGCCAGCATCGGATGGCGCTGCCGCAGCCGTTGCAGCGCACCCTCCAGGCGAGAGTTGTCGGAGAAGATCTCGGAGCGCAGCCAAACCGCCATATTCCAGTGGCTCCGGTCGGGTACCGGGAGCTCGAAAAACCAGCGTTGGATGGGGGTCAGCGGCGCACTTCCCCACACTTCCTCGGCCTCGTCGTCGGGAGCCGTCAGCTCCCGAGCCACCGCCGCCAGCTGCGCCACCGTGGGATGCTGCACCAGCTGCCGGACCGTGATCTCGAGCCCCGCCTGACGCGCCCGATACACCACCTGGGTGCTGAGAATGGAGTCGCCGCCGAGCTCGAAGAAGCCGTCGTCGACACCCACCGCCTCGACTCCCAGAACCTCCTGCCAGATCTTCACCAGCCGTCCCTCGGCGGCCGAGACGGGTGCCCGATAACGCTGTCCGCGGGCCTTGGAACCAGGCTCGGGCAAAGCCTTGCGATCCACCTTGCCGCTGGCCGCCACCGGCAGGCGGTCGAGAAAGGACCACAGCCCGGGCACCATGGACGCCGGCAGCTGGGTCGCCGCATAGGTTTCGAGCTCCTGCGCCGCGGGCACCGCTGCCGCCGCCACGATCCAGGCCGCCAGCCGGCCCTCGTGCTGCCCCACCACCGCCCGCTCGACGCCGGGGTGGCGCTCCAAAACGGCCTCCACCTCGCCGGGCTCGACGCGCATGCCGCGCACCTTCAGCTGGCCGTCGATGCGGCCCCGGTGGACCCAGCCGGCACCGGGCAGCCAGCGCGCCAGGTCGCCGGACCTGTAGAGGCGGGCTCCCGATTCCTTGGCGAAGGGATCGGGGACGAAGCGCTCGGCGGTCTGGCCGGGCTGGCCCAGATAGCCCCGGGCCAAGCCTTCACCGCCCAGGTAGAGCTCGCCGTCCATTCCCACCGCCACCGGCTCGAGATCCGCGTCCAGAGCGTAGGCCCGGGTTCCGGGAATGGGCCGGCCGATGGGCAGGGCCCCAGATAGCGGCGCCCCGAAAGGCGGCTTCCCGGGAGCCAGCTCGTGGACGCTGCAGCCGACGGTGGCCTCCGTGGGCCCGTACTCGTTGATCACCCGCAGCCTCGGATCGGCCTCCCGCCAGGGCGCCACCGCTTCGCCGGCCACCGCCTCGCCGCCCAAGACGAGGGTGCCGACGCCGGCGAAGGGCTGCTCCTCCGGCAGGACCCGCCGCAATGCCCGCAGATGGGTGGGAGTGAGCTTGAGCAGCGAGCAGGCGCGGCGAGCGAGGGCTTCCGCCAACGGATCCCCGCCGGTGGGATCCTCCGGCACCAGCAGCACCCGGGCGCCGTGGGCCAGAGGAGCCAGCAGGCTGGTGACCACCAGGTCGAAGCTCTCCGGCGAGTGCAGCACCACCGTCTCGCCGGCGCCCAGCGGATAGGCCTCGCCGCACCAGCGCAAATAGCTGGCGAGGGCACCGTGGGAGATCACCACCCCCTTGGGCGTGCCGGTGGAGCCGGAAGTGAAGAGCACGTAGGCAGCATCTTCCCGATGCGTCGACCCGGGGAGCTCTTCGCCGGGGGGCACCTCGAGGGCGAGATCCACCGTCTCGACGGGCACTCCCAGCGCCGCTCCGGCCTCGGCGGTCTGCCCGCGCACCAACAGGAGCTCGGGCTCGGCGCTGGCGAGGATGCGGCGGATCCGCTCCGGCGGGTCGGCGAGCCCCAGGGGAACATAGGCAGCCCCGCTCTCCAGCACCGCCACCACCGCCACCAAAAGCTCCGGGGTGCGGCCGGTGAGAATCCCAACCCGATCCTCCGGCCCGATGCCCCGCGCCCGCAGCTTGCGCGCCAGAGCCCGGACGTGGCGGGCCAGCTCGCCGTAGGTCCACTCCACTGAGGAGCCTGTCGATGAGGATTCCGTCGCCGAACCCAGCACCTCTACCGCCACGGCCTCCGGAGCCTCCAGCACCCGCCGGCGCCAGAGCTCGAGCATCAGCGGCGCCGGCTCCCGGGACTCTCCCATCGCCGCCTCTTCCAGCACCCACCGCCGCTCGTCCCAGGCCCGGTGATCCAGCTCACCGAGGCTGGTCTCGGGGGCCGCCACCGCCCTCGACAGCAGCGCTTCCAGCTGACCCATCAGGCACTCCGCCGCCGCCTGGGGGAGCACGGAGGGAGCGAATTCACACCGCAGCTCGATCTCCCGACCCTTGCGCCAGGCCCGCAAACCCCAGCGGCCGGGCAGGTCATCCGCCGCCGCCCGCCGGACCACCCACCCCGCGACGTTCTCCCGCTGAGCTTCGGCGGTACCGTTCCACGCGAAGCACACGGGCAGGCCGGAAACCCGCCCCTCGCTCGCCTCCAGAGCCTGCTCTACCGGCAGCTCCTCCTCCAGCGTGTGGCTCAAAGCCAGACCGACCCGGCCGACGGCGTCGCGGAAGCGCAAGGCGGAGGACAGCTCCAGGGCCGGCGCATAGCTGGTGACGAAAGCGCCCAGCGCCGCTTCCAGCTCCTCGGCGAACTCCCGGCCGTCCACCGCCACCGACATCGCCAATCCGTCGCCGCCATCGTGGCGCAGCAGCAGCCATCGCCAGGCGGCGAGGAGCACCGCCTCCGGACCGGTCCCCTCTTCCTCGGCCAGGCTCAGGAGCCGCGCCGAGGCCTCCTCGGACAAAGTCGTCCCGATCTGCCGCCGCTCCAACCAGCTCTCGGTCCCCGCCGGCCGCTCCAGGCCCAGCGTCGGGCCGGCGCTCCAGTCGGTCTCCGGTAAAGACCCCATCAGCTGCTCCGCCAGCTGTTCCATTGTCGCGTTCTGCCACGCCGCCACCTGGGCGTATTGCAGCTCCGGAGGCCGCAAACCGCTGCCTCCCCGGTGGTAGGCCTCGGCGACGGCGCGCACCCAGAAATACAGCCCGGCGGTATCCATCCCCAGCGCCGGCGCGGAGAACAGCAGCGTGGAGACCCCTTCTCCGGCGTGCACCACCCAAACTTCCGCCGAGCGGTCCTCGAGCACGCTCCGAGGCTCCCGCAGAGAACGCCACAGGCCCTCCAGGAGGGCTTCCCGATCATCGGATCCCCGACTTGCACCCTGGGAGGGTGCACCCTGCTCGGAGAGATCCTTGCGCTGTATCGGCGGCGGCGTCTCCGCCAGCCGGTGCACGGGCCTGCGAAGCCCGGCGACCCGCTGGTAGCTGGTGCGCAGGATTTCGTGATCCTGGCCCACGGCTTTCACCGCCCGTTCCAACCGCTCCTCGTCGAGCTCGCGCACCTCCACCCAAGCCACGCTGCGCCCCAACCGGCCCTGGGGCGCGGCGAACCACAGCTGCCGCTGTTGCGGTGCGAGAGGGATCACTGAGAGCTCTTCGGTCATGGAATCGGTCTCCGTCGGCTCAGGCTCGGGCATCGAAGCTGCCCATGTCGCCCATGGCCACCAGCAGCTTGCGATCTCCTTCGTAGGGGTTGCGGGCGTGGGCACAGAGCACGTTGTCGAGCAGCATCACGTCCCCGGTTCCCCAGCGCTGTACCGCCTCCAGGCGCTCGTAGACCTGGAGGATGTGATGCATGTGCTCGTCGGGAATGGGGCTGCCGTCGCCGAAGGTGCAGGAGCGCGGCAGGTCCTCCTCGACGAACAAGAAAGTGAGGGATTCGCGGGTGGCGTCGTCGAGACAGGCGGGATGCCAATGCTGCGCCTGGTTGAACCAGCTCTTCTCCCCGGTCACCGGATGCTCGATGACCGCCGGCCGCAGGCATTCCGTGCGCAGACCGCCGTCATCCCGCCAGTGGAATCGAAGGCGGTTCTCCCGGCAGTAGTCCTCGACCACCCCCCGGTCGTCGGTCTGGAAGACCTCCTGCCATTCCAGCCCCATGCCGCGGCCATAGTTGCGGCGATAGAGCACCCCGAGCTCCTCGAAGCGGCTCCGGATCTGCGGATCGATGGCCTGGTAGACCTGCCGGCTATCCGCCACCGGCGTCTCGCCCCCGCTGGCGGCGGGCTGAACGCTGCAGAAGATGATCTTGCCCGGCCAGCGGTAGTTGAAGGAGTTCTCGTTGTGCCAGAGCAACTTCTTTGCCGGCGAATAGAACACCGGCGTGTAGACATTGCCGGAAACGCTTTCGTGGGGATGCTCCCCGTTCTCGTCGAATAGGGTGTCGCAGACGGTGGTGGCGAAGCGCTCGAAGTACTCGGGCTCTTTGACTCCGAAGCCCCGGAAGAACAGTGCGCCGTGGGTGCTCAGATCCCGCAGCACGCTGTCGCGCTCTCCCGACAGCCATTCGACCAGATCGACCCCGTCGGTGGCGGGCTCGAAGATCAGCGGCAGCGAGCTGCCCACGGGCTGCGAGCGCTCGACCAACTTGCCCGCAACGGGAGTGGCGGCAGGGCTCTTCTTGAACGAGGCGAGGGAAGGCTTCTTCATCTTGGACTCCTGCGCGGTCGATGGGTTCTTGCCTGCGATGACCAGAGATTGGCGCAGCCTCTCCAGGCGACAGGACGGTTGGGAAACGATCAGCGAAAGCAAGGCGTCGAAGCCTCGCAGCCAGCCCCGGACCGTGGCGGGCTCGAAGAGATCCGTGGAGTAGTTGGCCCACCCACCGAGAGCACCCTGGCGCTCCCACAAAGCCACCACCAGATCCTGCTGAGCCACCCCCTTCTCCACCGGAATCGGCTCGAGCTCCACCCCCGCCAGATGCAGAGGCTCGAAGGGGGTGTTCTGTACGATCAACTTGACCTGGAAGAGGGGCGACCGGTCGAGGCGGCGCTCGACGCCAAGGGCGTCCACCACGCGGTCGAAGGGAACGTCCTGGTGCCCGTGGGCGAAGAGGGCAGCGCTCTCGGTGCGCTCCAGCAGCTGGTGGAAGGTCGGATCCCCGCGCAAGTCGCCGGTCAGGACCAGCTGGTTGAC
>JAXHTF010000094.1 GCA_034211275.1 Acidobacteriota bacterium | reverse complement strand
ATTGACCTCATTGTCGGGAACGGTGTAATGGTAGACGTTCAGACCAATCTGATCCAATGCAGCGCCGTAAACGGCTGCAGGCCATGCAGCGCATGCTCGACTATCTGCACGAAGCGGAGGGGGTGGCCAAGGCCATCGCCGGCGGCCTCTTTGACGTTGCCGATCATCGAGCGCAGATTGCCGATCATGCCCTGGAAGGCGTTGCCGAAGCTGTCCTGCTCCGAACGCGGGTTGACCTGCACCGTCAAATCGCCGTCGGCGATGGCCTTGGCCACCCCCTCCGCTTCGTGCAGATAGTCGAGCATGCGCTGCATGGCCTGCAGCAGCTGGCCCAGCTCGTCGTCCGAGGTGACGGTGATGCGGCTGCTCATATCCCCCTGGGAGAGCCGGTCCGCCACGTCCGCCGCCTGGCCCACGGCGCGGGTCACGGAGCGGGTGACGTAGACCGAGACCAGGAACATCAGCACCAGCGAGATGGCGACCACCACCACCAAGAGGATCAAGAAGTTGGAGCGCCGTTGGGCAGCGCGGCGAAAGGCGTCCTCCATCTCCTGTTTCTTGGCGGCGGAGAATTCGTCGAGGCGGGTACTGAGCTGGTTGATGGCCTCGATGACCTCACCCTGGAGGCTCTCCACATCCACCTCCGGACCGGTGTCCACGGGCTCTTCCCCCTCCACCACGTCGAAGGTGTCGACGCCGCCGACGGCGCGGCCGAGGCTGGTGGCTTTCTGGTAGTAGGACTCGAAGAGCTCCGCCACCCGCCGCTCGGTCTCGTCGTCGATCTGCGGATTCTGCCCGGCGTCCGAGAGCCGGTCGACGAAGGTGTTGCGGGCCGCTTCCACCGCCGCCCATTCCTCCTCGCCGTTCTGGAAGGACCATTCGATCATCGCCTTCTGGACCTCTTCCAGATACTCCTTGAGGTCACGGCTGAGGTCGAAGGCGGCGACATAGCCGGAGGCCACCCCGTCTTCCCCCCGGGGGCTCGAATAAACGCTCTTGGCGAGCTGATTGTCCTGGTAGAAGGTCCACAGGACCACCGAGAGGATGACCAGAGACCCGAGCACGGCCAGCCAAAGCATGAGCTGGATTCGGCGCCGCAAACTCAAATTGGAAAACATACCGCTACCTCGCTACCGCCCGCGGCGGCTCCTCCACCATCCAACAGATGGGCCAGAGAATAATCGGACCAATCCGGCCCCGGGCTCGTCCCCGGCACCGACGGATCACTCCTCGATTTTCAAAACCCGCACGCGAGAGCCGGGAACCGTCGACGAATCGATATAGCCGATGGCCCGCTCGTTGCTCCCCACGTACTCCAAAACCTCTTCGCTACCGGTCAGCTCTTCGGGCTGTCGATCCCGCCCGGAAAAGATCATCCGCTGCCAGTGCCCCACCACCAGCCGCACGGGCTTGCGGTGCACTACCTCGGTAAAGACCTCGCGGACCTCGCTGTCCGGCAGCTGATCCACCGGGTCGATGCGCGGCTCTCCGTCCCAATCCTCCCAGCGAATCGTCCGCTTGAGGAAGATGCGCTCGACCTCCTCGCGGGTCAGCTCGCGCACCGGGTTGCTGGGGTGTACTACCAGCAAGAAGCCGCGATCCGTCTCGACCTCCGCCGTCGCGGCCTTCTCAGCAGCCTCTCCATCCGCAGGCTTCTCCGCCGCTGTCCTCGTCGCCGCCGATTCCTCGGGCTCCGACGCCGGCGTCTGGGCTCTCACCTCCGGCTCCGGAGGGGGCGGAGGTGCCGGATTCTGAGGCTCCTGGGCCAGAGCCGGAACCGCCAGCAGCAGCAATAGCACCGCCGCGCTCATCGCGCGACGAAGATCGATGGTCCGGAGGCTCGCTAGTATACCTAGCCTCCGCTCTCCTGGCGAGAATCTCGGGGGGGTGAGCTCAACGCCGCGGTCAAAAGTGCACGGGCCTGGCAACCCATTCCTCCGCAGCGGATTTCTCCAGCGGGCGGGCGAAGAAGAACCCCTGACCGAATTCGCAGCCCAAGCCCTTGAGAACGATGAGCTGCTGGCGAGTCTCCACCCCCTCCGCCAGAACGTCCATGTTCAACGAGTGAGCCAACGCGATGATGGTCCGCACGATCTCCGAGTTCTCACCTCGAGCGTCCAGAGCCCCGATGAAGGAACGGTCGATCTTCAGCGTGTCCACCGGGAAGCGGTGCAGGTGACTGAGGGAGGAGTAACCGGTGCCGAAATCGTCGATGTGCAGCTTGATCTGCCGCTCCCGCAGCTGCTCCAGCACCAGCGCCGTGGCCTCTGGACTGTCCATCAGCACGCCTTCGGTAATTTCCAGTCGCAGCGACTCCGGCGGGATCGACGTCTCCCGCAGCACCTCGTCCACCTGCGCCACGAAGGCGCCGTGGGCCAGCTGCTGACCGGCGACGTTGACGCTCACCCCCAGCTCCCGGCGGCGGGGGAAGCGCTGCTGCCAGTCCCGGGTCTGACGGGCCGCTTCCCGCAGCACCCAATAGCCGATGGAGAGGATCAGACCGGTCTCCTCCGCCAGCGGTAGGAACTCGCTGGGATAGACCAGCCCGCGCTCCGGATGGCGCCACCGCACCAGCGCCTCGAACCCCCACAGGACACCGCTCTTGAGGCTGACGATGGGCTGATAGAAGAGCTCGAACTCCTCCCGTTCCACCGCCCGCCGCAGATCCGTCTCCAGCCGCAGCACCGTCATGGCGTTGGCGTGCATGGTGGGATCGAAGACCACCGGCCGCTTCTCCGCTTGGGACTTGGCCCGATACATGGCGGTGTCGGCGTCCCGCAGCACCTCCTCCGCCCGCTCGTAGCCGGTGACGCTGAGGGCGATGCCGATGCTGGCGGTGGCGAAGAGCTCGTGGCCGTCGAGGTGGAAGGGCGCCTGGAGATCCTCCAGGATGCGCAGAGAGACCTCCACCGCGTCTTCGGTGCGGTCCAAATCGTCGAGCAGAATGGCGAATTCATCGCCGCCCAGCCGTGCCACCGTATCGCCCATGCGCAGACAGGCCTCCAGCCGCCGGGCGATGGCGGTGAGCAGCTCGTCGCCGAGCATGTGGCCGAGGCTGTCGTTGACCACCTTGAAGCGGTCCAGGTCGAGGAAGAGGACGGCGAAGTGATAGGAATCCCGGCGCCGGGAGCGGTTCAGGGCATGGTTCAGACGATCGAGGAAGAGGGCGCGGTTGGGCAGGCCGGTGAGGGCGTCGTGGAGGGCGTCGTGGACTAGCTGCTGCTCCGCCCGCTTGCGCTCCGTGACGTCGGTCTGGGAGCCCGCCATGCGGTAAGCCTGGCCGTTGCGGCCGCGCACCGCCAGGCCACGGCTGAGCATCCAACGATAGTCACCGTTGCGGTGACGGATGCGGTGCTCGTGCTCGAAATGGGGCGTACGACCCTCCATGTGGGCCTCGATATGAGCCTTGAGCAGGCTCAAGTCCTCCGGATGCACCAACCGGAACCAATCCTCCGGGCTCGAACCGATCTCCTGCTCGCTGTAGCCCATCATGTGCTTCCAGCGCGCCGAGAAGAAGATCTCGCCGATGCGCAGATCCCAATCCCACAGACCGTCGTTGGCCCCCCGGGCCGCCAGAGCGTAGCGCTCCTCGCTCTCCCGCAGAGCGTTCTCCGAGCGTTTGCGCTGGGTGATGTCCCACACCACTCCAACCTCCGCCAGCCCCTCCTCCCGGCTCAGCTCGAGGGTCGAGCGGGAAAGCAACACCGGGAAGGTCGTGCCGTCCCGGCGCCGGTGCAGGCATTCCACCTGCTCGCCGCCGCGGGAGCCGTCCAGATCCACCTCCCGATCTCCCGGCGCCTGACCCTCGTCCGCCCACAGCATCTTGCGGTGGCGCCCCAGGATCCCCTGGTCGAGATAGCCGTAGGTGCGGCAGAAGGCCTCGTTGACGTAGAGCACCTCCCCCTCCGGGTCGGTGATGAAGATCGCCTCGTTGATCTTGGTGATGGCGTGGGAGAGCATGCGCAGCTCGCGCTCCGCCCGGCTCTTCTTGAGAGCGTTCTCCACCGTGATGGGGAGAATCTTCAGATACTTCCGCTCCAGATCCTTGATCAGGTAGTCGTAGGCGCCGGCCTTCATAGCCTGCACCGCAATCTCCTCGCCGCCGGCGCCGGTGATCACGATGATGGGCATGGACAGGGGCCGGTCGAAAAGCTCCAGGGCGGTGCCGTCGGGAAGGTGGTAGTCGGAGATGACGACGTCGAAACGGTGGCTGCGAAAGAGCTCCCGGGCCTCCCCCAGGCTGCCGACGATCTCGTAGCGGTAGGGCAGACCTTCTCGGCGCACGATGCGCTCAAAGGCCATCTGGTCGACCTCGTCGTCCTCCACCAGAAGCACCCGGATGTGGTCCGGGTCGACTCCTGCGTCGGCTTCCAGTTGGGCCCCCGCCAGGGTCTCAGGCATGCCACCTCCCGGTGTGCCGAAAGCGCTGCAAGCTACGGATCTCGTCGACGAATTGGTGATAGTCCACGGGCTTGACGATATAGCCCGCCACCCCCAGGTCGAAACTGCTGACCCGATCCTTCTCGTCGGTAGACGTGGTCATCACCACCACCGGGATGCGCCGTAGCACCTCGTGGCTCTGCCGGGCGAAGAGAAACTCGACGCCGCTCATGCGCGGCATGTTGAGATCCAGCAGAATCAGGTCCGGCACCTTGTCGGAGGCCAGCTCCAGATGCTCCAAGGCTTCCTGGCCGTCCGCCACCACCTCCAGGCGGTCTTCGATGTCCAGCTCGCGAAAGGCCCGCTCCACGGCCATGGCGTCGACCCGGTCGTCCTCCACCAGGAGGATATGCCCGCTCCCCTGCCCATCCTTCTCCCGCCGACGCTGCGCATTCTCGCTCATGGCTCGTTCTCCCCCCTCCTCACACATCCTCTGTCCAAAGCACTATCCGTCCGGGCCGTCCGTCGAAACCTCATCTCCGTCGAAATCTTTCTTCCAGGCTATCGCATCAGGCCGCAGAAGCCTGGTCCCGATGATCTTTCGGCCAGGTGAAGAGGAAGGTCGTCCCCTCCCCCTCCTCCGAATCCAGCTCCACCTTGCCCCCCTCCGCCTCGACGATCTTCTTCACCAACGCCAGGCCGACACCGGTGCTCTCGATCTGATCCCGAGCCTGCAGGGTCTGGAAGATCATGAATACCTTCTCTTGGAAGCGCGGAGCGATGCCGGGGCCATCGTCGGCGACGAAGAAGCGGTAGGTCTCGCCCGCATCCTCGACTCCCACCCGCACCCAGCCGGTTTCCTTGTCGTGGTACTTCACCGCGTTGGTGATCAGGTTGGCAAAGACCTGCTGCAACCGCACCCTCTTGGTACGCAGAGTCGGCATCTTCTCCGCCACTTCCACTTTGATCCCTTCGCGGATGCCGATCATATCGATGACCTCGTGCACCAGCTTTCCGATGTCCACCTCCTCCAGATCGGCGTCGATGCGGCCGATGCGGGAGTACTCCAAGATCCCGTTGATCAATCCCTCCATGCGCCGAACCCGGCCGCGCAGCAGCTCCAGCTGATCCGCCGCCTGGGGCGTCAGCCGATCCTCCAGGTCTTCCTCGATCCACTGGGCCAGGGAAGCGATGGCCCGCAACGGGGCCTTCAGATCGTGGGACGCCACGTAGGCGAAGTGGTCGAGCTCCCGATTGCTCCGCTCCAGCTCCCGCTGCCGATTTTGGATCTGTTGCAGCATATCGTTGAAGACATCGCACAAGGTAGCGATCTCATCGCGGCCGATCTTCTTTACCCGAATCGAGTAGTCACCGTTGTTGGAGATGGTCCGCGCCACCTCCGAGAGCTGCAGGATGGGACCGGAGATCACCCGCCCGAGGAAGAAGGAGAAGAGCACCGAGATGGCGATCACCAACGCCAGCACCGAAAGCATTTTGCGCCGGTACTCGCGCACGAGATTGTCCAGGTGCTCCGTGCTGAAACGCAGCACGATGGTGCCGTATTTGACCCCGTTCTCGACGATGGGCTCCCAAACCTCGAGGTAGCCGTCCCGGAAGCCGCTGATCTGATGGTCGACGTCGGGCAACCCGATGCCCAGCGGGATCTTGATGCGCTGAGCGAAGGGCTGATCCTCGGTATCGAAGATGTAGGCCTCTAGCAGGTGGTCGTAGGCGTCGAGCTTGGCGAGGGAGATATCGGCTTCGGTGGGATCGTCGAAGCTCAGGGGGATGACGTTGTAGGCACCGGCGACCTTGGCGATGACCTGAGCGCTGGTGGCCAGCTCGCGGTGGAAGATGTCCAGATCGTTGCGGATGATCAGAGACACCGCCAGGCCCAGGCCCACCACGTTGGTGAGCAGGATGATGCCAATGATCTTGCTTTGGATCGAGAGATGGGTCAACGGACGCATGATGGTCGGGCAGTCCTGGCCCGGCACCGAAACAACGCTCGATACCAGGCACGGGGAGAATTGCTAACGTCCTCCACGAGGTCTCTTGCGCCGGCTTCGGCGCGGTCTCCGGACGGCGGTTGGCCCACGCTCCCCGCTCGGTAGGCCGAGGGAGCACCGTGGACCCGATGTTTGGCCGAACATTAGGAAGTATAGAGCGAAAGAGCGGAGTCCGTCGAATGCTTCGCTTGCGATCCTCTTTTTCGAGTCTCTTCGAGGACCCCATGAGCTGGATCCGACGGCCCGACATTGGTTCCAGACTGGTAAGCTCCGACCCATGGAAACCACCGACGTAGCCATCGTGGGGGCAGGCCCCATCGGCATCGAGCTCGCCGTCGCTTTGCGCCGCAAGGGCTTGGACTACCGGCACTTCGAAGCGGGACAGATCGGCGCCACCATCGCCTGGTACGCCCCGTTCACCCGCTTTTTCTCCTCACCGGAGCGCATCGCCATCGCCGGCGTGCCGCTGCAGACCGTCGACCAGAACAAGGCCACCCGGGAGGAATACCTCAATTATCTGCGCGGTGTGGTGCAGCAATTCGACCTGGAGATCCACACAGGGCAGAAGGTGGAGGAGATCGAGGGCGACGGCGACGGTTTCGTCCTTCTCATCCGCCGCCAGCACGTGGAGCACCGGCTGCGGGCACGGCGGGTGGTGCTGGCCATCGGCGACATGCACCGGCCCCAGCTATTGGGCATTCCGGGGGAGGACCTACCCCACGTCAGCCACTATCTGGCGGAGCCCCACGAGTATTTCCGCCGCCGGCTGCTCATCGTCGGTGGCAAGAATTCGGCGGTGGAGGCGGCCATCCGCTGCCGGCGCATCGGCAGCCGGGTGACCCTCAGCTACCGTGGACCGGGGCTCGACGAGAAGCGCATCAAGTTCTGGCTGATGCCGGAGATCCGGGCGATGATCCGCGAGGGCCACATCGACTTCCTGCCCAACACGGTGCCGCGGCAGATCCTGCCGGATCGGGTGGTCTTGGAGCGCACCGCCGAGGCCGCGTCCGATGAGGGGTCGGGAGTCGGCGAGGCTCTGGAGGTACCGGCGGACCAGGTGCTGCTGCTCACCGGCTATTCCCAGGATCCGACCCTCTTCGAGCGCGCCGGCATCGAGCTCGAAGGCCCCGGCCGCAAGCCGAAGCTCGACGAGGAGACCATGGAGACCAATGTCCCCGGCCTCTATGTCGCCGGCACCGCCGTCGCCGGCACTCAGCTGCGAGGCGTCCGCCACTTCATCGAGACCAGCCACGTCCACGTCGACCGCATCGTCGCCCACCTCGCCGGCGGCCGCGCCGTGGACGCCCCGACGCCTCAGTTCGAGCTGCCGGAAAGCTAACCCCAAAACGCCTCACTCATGGCTTCCCCTCCCGGTCTCGGCCGGCGCTTCTTGCGCCTGACCCTGCTCAACGTGGTGGCCAACATCACCGCCCCGCTGGTGGGGCTGGTAGACGCCGGCATGCTCGGTCATTTGCCGGATCTACGCTTCCTGGGCGGCGTAGCCCTGGCCTCGGTGATCTTCGACACGCTGTTTTGGTCGTGCAATTTCCTGCGCATGAGCACCACCGGCCTCACCGCCCAGGCCCGAGGGCGGGAGGATCACCGGGAGACCTGGCTGGCCCTCTACCGCGCGCTGGCCCCCGGGGCCGGCCTCGGGCTGTTGCTGCTGGCGCTGACGCCGGTGATCCGGGAGGTAGGCTTCGCGGCGCTGCAGGTCGCCGACGAGCTCCGTGGTCCCGCCGCCGCGTATTTGGAGGCGCGGCTGTGGGGAGCACCGGCGGCGCTGGCGAATTTTGCTCTGGTGGGGTGGTTCCTGGGGCGGGAGGAGAGCGGCCGGGCACTGCTCATGACGGTCACTGCCAATCTCGCCAACATCGTGCTCAATTATGTCTTCATCCTGCGCCTGGACTTGGCGGCTCAGGGGGCCGGCATCGCCAGTGCCGTGAGCCAGTATTTGATGCTGGCGGTGGCTTTGAGCTTGATGTTGCGCGCCGGCAAGCCCCTGCCCTGGCGGTGGGCTGATGTCCTGCAGCGGGAGGCCCTGGGGCGGCTGGTGCGGCTCAATCGGGACATTTTCGTCCGCACTCTGATGCTCACCGGCACCCTCGGCGTGTTCACCGCCCTCAGCGGCTGGCTGGGGACGGAGGCTTTGGTGGCGAATACGATCTTGTTGCGGCTGATGGTGTTCACGGCGTATTTCGTCGACGGCGCCGCGTTCGCGGTGGAGAGTCTCGCCGGTATTTTCCACGGCGCTCGGGATCGCGCCACGCTGCGGCGGTTGATGGTGTTGGCCTTGGTGGTGGCGGAGGTGGTGACGGTGGGGGTGCTGGCCGCCCTGCTCTTTTTCCCCCGCTTCGTGCTCCGCCTCCTCACCTCCCACCAGGAGGTCATCGACCTGGGCGCTCAGCTGGCCCCCTGGCTGATCCCGGTGCTCCTCTTCGGTGCCGTGGCGTTCATCTACGACGGCCTCTTCCTCGGCCTCACCGCCGGCCGTACCCTGCGCAACGCCATGCTCCTATGCACCCTCGGCGTCTTCCTCCCCCTGGCGGCCCTGGCCCTCTGGACCTCCAGCAACCACCTCCTATGGTTCGCTCTAGCGGTTTGGATGGCCGCCCGGGGCGCGACCCTCGCCTGGGCGGGCAGGCCCCTCCTCTCCACTAGCTAGGCTTGGCGCAACAGCGTGAGGTTGGGGAAGTAGCGGCGCAAGTAGCCGCGGTCTAGGGCGGCGAGGTGATCGGCTTGCAGTTGGGCGTGGGCGGCGATGAGGAAGTCGGGGATGAGGTGCTCGCGTGGACCACCTTCGGCGCGATAGCGGCGGAAGGTTTGGCCAGCGAGCCAGGCGGAATCGGGAGTGATGGGATCGAGGCTTGCACCGAGGTCGGCGAGCACCCGGTCGAGCTCCGCGCGGGCCCGAAAGGCCGGAGCGAGCTCGGCGTAGACGACCTCGCAGAGCACCAACTGTCCGTGGCGCCGCGCTTCGATGAGCGCCTCGATCCAGCGCTCGGCCTGCGGCTCACGGTTGAAGATCGTCAGCAGCACCGAGGTGTCGAGCGCAAGCCTCACGGCCGCTCGTCACCGTCCGGGTCGTCCTCGAGCTTCTCACCGCGCGTCTCCTCGAGCCACTCGGCGCTCGTTTTCCCCAGCCTTCCCTCGGTGCAGCCTACCAACGACCGCATCGCCGACTCATCGAAGACTGGCACTGCTTTGAGATAGGGAGCAGCCTCGTCGAACTCGAGGATCTGCCCCGCCTCAAGTCCGAGTCGGCGCCGGATCGCCACCGGGATGGTGATTTGACCTTTCGAAGTCAGCGTTGCTTTCATGGCTCAATGGTAATGAGCATGAGTAAGGAAATCAAGCAAGGAAAACGCGGGGTCTCTTCCAAACCTGGGCAAGGAGAATGGTATTCTCACCTCCTATTGTGCGCCGGAGATTTCGTGAGAAAGCCAGTTGGGAAATCTCGGCTTGTCCGGCCCTGCGCCGGGAAGGCGCCTCAATTGCCATTCGAGAGGGAGGTCCGCACCATGCCAAAGACGGAGATCTTCGACAGCGCCAACCCGCCCAATGCCACCATCCAGCTCGACGGCGACAAGGCCGACATCACGGCCGGCGGCCACGGCCGAGGCGGCGATCTGACGCTGCGCGACGCCGATGGCAAGGAGGCCATCCGCCTGCAGGTGGTCGATCCCATCGCGTCCGGGGCCGGGGCCGGGATCGTTCAGGACGAGATCGAGCTGTCGCTGAATACGGCCAACGTCCTGATCGACGGCACCAAAGCGAAGGTCGAAGCGCGGACCTTCGTCGGCCGACTGCTGGGCCTGGGCGACGCTACGATCCGCATGTTCGGCGACGACGGCCGGATCGAGATCTGGAAGCACGAGAAGCGGGCGGTGCGTCTGGACGACGAGGGCAACCTGTGGCTCGGCGGCCAGGGCCAGGACGGTGACGTCGTGCTCTTCCGGGGAGGTCGCACCGGCAACGTCTCGGTTCACGACGCAACGATCCACCTCGACGGCGAGAAGGGCCGGATCAACGGCCGCAGCGCCACGGGGCAGCAGCGCGTCCGCCTGGACGCCGAGGGCGGTAACCTGTGGCTCGGCGGCCAGGACGCCGACGGCGACCTCGTGCTCTACCATCACGACGAGACCGACAACCTCCAAGCGGGCAAGGCGACGCTGCACCTGAGCGGCGACAAGGCTGAGATCATCGGCCGCTCTCCGGACGGCAAGCGGCACGCCCACCTCGACGGTTCGAACGGTAACCTGTGGCTCGGCGGCCAAGGCCAGGACGGCGACCTCGTGCTCTTTCACCACGACGAGCCGGACAACAGCGATTTGTCCAAGGCCACCCTCCACCTCGATGGTGATAAGAGCGAGATCATCGGCCGCACGCCCGACGGCAAACGGCAGCTACGCATCGACGGCGCGAGAGGCCACATCTGGCTCGGCGGCCACGACAACGACGGCGACATCATGCTCTTTGCCGCCGGCACGACCGCCACCGACGATCCGAAGAAGGCGAGCATCCACCTCGACGGAAATGCCGGCGACATCATCCTGCGCAATGCCGATTGCGCCGAGGACTTCGAGATCGCCCCCGGCTGCGACGCCGCACCGGGGACCGTGATGGTCTTGGACGACGACGGCCTCCTGCGGCCGAGCCGATCAGGCTACGACAAGCGAGTCGCCGGCGTGCTCTCGGGCGCCGGGGACCTGCGACCGGGTCTCGTCCTCGGCCGCACCCACGAGGGCCTGCGCAAGCCGCTGGCCTTGATCGGCCGGGTCTTTTGCCAGGTCGACGCCAGCCAGGACGCGATCGGGGTCGGCGATCTGCTGACGACGGCGCCGCGGGAAGGCCACGCCATGAAGGCCACCGACCCGCTCAAGGCTTTCGGCAGCGTCATCGGCAAGGCGCTGCGACCGCTGGCCGCGGGCCGCGGCATGATTCCGATCCTCGTGGCTCTACAGTAGAGTGCCGTCAATGGACGAGATTTCCCTTCGCCGCTTGATCGGCTGCGTCCAAGCCGGAAGCCCCCACGCGCCGGACCCGTCCGAGCGCCTCTCGGTGCTCAACCACTTCTTCGGATATCGCTCGGTACCCGAACGGTCGCCGTTCATCGATCCGGACATCAGCGTTCGCTTGCAGGCGGCTCGCCTCGGGTTCCGTCACGTCCACCTCAACCTGATCTCGGTCGGCCTCGATCAGGTTCCGAACGCCGATCAGGTGGACTCGCTTCTCGACGGCGCCATCGCCTTCGTTCGGCGGGTCTACGGTAACGTCGGGATCGGAATCGGCAGGATCGAACGGGGCCAGCTCCTGGCCGCCGACGCTCAAGGCTTCGACCAGATCACCTCCGGCGAGGAGGGGCAGGAGCTGACCGACAGCTTCAGCTTCGCTGGCGACAACGACGGCATCGACGCCTTCTTCGTCCGTTCTCTGGTCTGGGAAGACGAGGACGTGGCGGGGCAGTCGCCGATCGATGGTAGCTGCGACAACGACGGCAAGGGCTCGGGCCTGATCGTCGACTTCTCGGGTGGCGGCAGCGGTGCCACAATCGGCCGGGCTCTCGGCCACGAGCTCGGCCACTACCTCGGGTTGTCCCACACCGATGTCCATACGTTCCTCTTCGACGATCCGGAGGCCAAGAGCCTCGAGAACATGATGACGTCGACCGGGGCCGGCCCGCTCGACGAGATCACCGACCTGCAGGCGAGCATCATGCGGCAGCACTGCATGATGCGGCCGCCGTGTCGGTGATCCGCCTGCGCCGAGCGGCCGCCTGCCGGGAACCCGGAGCCGACTCGTGGGCGCTCGGCCAGACCCTCTGCCCGGCCCTGCTCTCGCCGCCTCTCGCCCTGCGCGCCTGTGCCGAGGCGGTGCTGGTACCCAGGGTCTCGATCAACTTCATCCGCGTCGGCACCGAGCTGTTCACCCACGGCGACGACTTCGAGATCGCCGCCGCCCACGTCCTGGCGAACCGCCTGCTCGAGCCGGCACGGGTGCGGATCGACATCGCGGCCGAGCTGGGCATCCCCCTGGCCGAGGCCGGCGACTTCCCGTGGATCGAGAGCGCAGAGCACGCCCGGGAGCTGCGCGACACCTTCGGCCTCGGCTCGGAGGCGATCGACGTCTTCTGGGTCAAGACCTGGGCCGGTCCGACCATCGGCCGCGGCCCGATCTTCGGCCGCTGCCCGGACCACGAGCTGGGAGCGTCGGGCTGCGTCATCGCCCTCGAAGCCGTGATCGACGGAACGGCCCAGGTGCTGGCCCACGAGATCGGTCACTACCTCGGCCTGTTGCACGACGATTCCAGCAGCAACCTGATGTATGAATCCGTCCCCAACGGCGGTCGGCTGACGCCCGAGCAGGGCGCGTCCTTGAGACGGCACTGCACCGTCGAATGGACCTGCGCCTGACCCGACACTCCCAAGACATGCCCACGACGATCGGAGATATCGATGAGCCTGACCCCGCGCCCACCGGTCCCGCTGCCCCGCTGGCAGCCCGGTAGCGATCGCGATCCCGAGTTCACCACCGCGCTTAAACGGCTGCGAGCATTGCTCGACGACACCGACTCCGAGCTCGGCCGGACGAGCGCCGTCTTCTGGCTGACCGAAACGGGTTGGCCAGGCGCCGTCGGCGAGCTGGGCCGTATCGTGGACGACGAGGACAGCCCCGCGGCGGTTCGCCAGGCTGCCGTGCGCGCCCTTTGGCGCCTCGGAGGTGACGAAGCCCTCGATTCCCTTCGCCGGGCGGCGGCCGACTCCGAGCCGGTGGTCCGGCGCTCGGCCCTCAAGGCACTGGGCGCACTCGGCTCGGCCGAGGATCGTGAGCTGACCCGGCATGCCCAGACGGAAGCGGACGATCCCCACTCCCTCGTCGCCGAGGCTGGCCGGTTCGCCGAGAGCCTGATCGAGCATCGCCACGACCTACCCGGCGAGGGTGATCACGCGCACCTCGACGGCGAGCAGACGGGCTGGACGCCCACGGAGCAAACGGCCAGGGTGCCGATCCGCCCTGCCCGTCCCGACGAACTCGGAGCGTGCTTGCGGGATCTGCGACGAGCCCCCAGCGGCATCGAGCTGTCACCCGATCGGGCCTACGAGATCGAATGCCTGCGGCGCCGGCTGATGGTGACCTTCCGCGACGACCTTCCGAGCCCGGAGCGACTGGCGGGTGAGAAGGCACTCCTGGCCGTCGTCGCCGGCTTCGAGGCAGTGAGTGCCACCTGGTACCCCGCCTATCTCCTGCTCACCGCGCCCGGAGCTGAGCGCGAAACCGTGCACGGAGTCCTGCGCCGCACCTCGGGCCGCATCGTGGCCCATGCCGAAGGGCGAGTCGAGAGAGGCACGATCCAGTTCCGCATCGCCGGCTACCGCCGCCCCGGCTCCTTCCCGCTCACCGTGAGGGGGCGTCTGGACACCGACTACCGGCTGGAGATCGACGAGGCCGAGGTCGGCCCCTCGACCGAGAAGCTCGCACCGCGGCCCTACGTGCCGCTTCGCGCAGAAGGGTGATTCAGGACAGAGTCGCTGACCAGCGGTCGGTGGTGCGGCCTGCGAAGCCGCCGACGAAGATCGCGTCGATCAACTCGCGGGCATAGAAGTCGTTCCACAGATCCTGGCCAGCGATGGCGTAGCCGTCGCCCCGCAGGTGGACGAAGTCGAAGCCCAAAAGAGCCATGGCGCCCGGCGGGCTCGGCAGGGCCAGGTCGCCCGGCAGCAGCAGGGTGAAGGGCTCGATGCCCTGGCCGGGAAAGCCGTAGGTCATCTGCATCCAGTCGTAGTGGCCCACCACTTCCGCGCTCAATACCGCTCGTCGGCATGGGACTGACGGGGAGGAAGGGATCGGGAGTGGTATCGCTTGCTGAAGCTGACCTCTCTGGGGAAAGGGGTCTGCTATTCGTGGTTAGGCTCGCCCCAACCTCCTCCACCGGGGGTTTCGAGAATCAAGCGGTCGCCGGCTTCGACCTCGCGGCCGTCGATGCCTGCGAGCTCTTCGGCGTCTTCGAGGGGCGCCCCGGCACGGACCAGGCGCTGGCGGCCGGGGGTGCCGGGGTAGCCTCCCTCGATGCCGTAGGGGCCAGCTTGGCGGTGTTGAGTGAGGAGGGAGAGGGAGACCGGCTCCAAGAACGTCAGCTCCCGCACCACCCCTTCGCCGCCCCGCCAGCGCCCGGCACCGCCGGAACCGCGGCGGATGGCGAAGCGGTCGAGGCGCACCGGGTAGCGGTGCTCCAGGATCTCCGGATCTGTGATGCGGGTATTGGTCATGTGGCTGTGCACTGCCGAGGCGCCGTCGAAACCGGGGCCGGCGCCGACGCCGCCGCACACCGTCTCGTAATACCCGAAGCCGGCATTGCCGAAGAGCAGATTGTTCATCGTCCCCTGACTGCCCGCCGCCAACCCCAACGCCTTGATCAACGTATCCACCACCCGCTGGCTGGTTTCGACATTGCCCCCCACCACCGCCGGCGCCGCAGTGGGGTCTTCCGGGAACTTCGGGTTCAGGAATGAGCCCTCGGGGAGGATCAACTCGATGGGGTCGAGCATGCCCTCGTTGAGGGGCAGCGGGCGGTCCAGGAGCAGGCGCAGCACATAGAGCACGGCGCTGGTGGCCACCGCTGGCGGCGCGTTGAGATTGCCCGGGTGCGTCGAACCCGTCCCGGTGAAGTCCACCGTGCCCCTTCCCCCCGCGAGTCCCAGGGTCACCGCGATGGGGGTGCCGTCGTCCAGCAGCTCCCGCGCCTGATACCGGCCGTCGCCGTGGGCCACCAACGCCTCCGAAAGGGATTGCGCCGCCAGCGCCTGCAGTGCCGCCATCTGCTCCGCCACCTTGGCGGCACCGTGGGACCGGGCGAGGCGCCGCAGAGCCTCGGCGCCGCGGCGATTGGCCGCCACTGCCGCCGCCAGATCCGCCAGATTCTCCGCCACCGACCGGCTGGGGTGGGGCCCCGCTTCCAGCCGGCGCCGCATCTCCTGCCAGCGGGGCTCGCCGGCGGCCAGCAGCAGCGATGGCTCGAGCACCACCCCCTCCTCCGCCAGAGTGCGGGCGTCCGGCGGCATCGAACCGGGGCGCCGGCCGCCGATCTCCGCGTGATGGGCCCGACTGGCCACGTAGCCCAGGAGTTGAGTGACGCCCTCCTCACTGAGGGCGTCCTTCTCGAGGAAAACCGGCGTGATCACCGTCACGTCCGGCAGATGGGAGCCTCCGAAGGCCGGATGATTGGTCACCGCCACGTCCCCGGGCCCCAGGTCGAGCACTGCAGCCACCTTGCGCACGCACAGCCCCAGGGCTCCCAGGTGCACCGGAATGTGAGGAGCATTGACCACCAGCCGCCCATCGGCGTCGAGGAGGGCACAGGAGAAATCCAGCCGCTCCTTGACGTTGGTGGACAGCGCCGTGCGCTGGAGCATCTCCCCCATCTCCCGGGCGATGGCTTCAAAACGGTGGGTGAAGAGGGCCAGCTCCACCGCTTCGGGGCGGGAACCTTCAGGATGCATGATCAACCTCCCCGCGGGATCGTTCCAACACCAGCGCGCCAGCGGCGTCCACGCTGCCCCACCAGCCCGGGGTCACCACCGTGGCGCTGTGAAGCTCGAAAACCAACGCCGGGCCTTCCAGCCTTTCTCCGCACCGAAGCTGCTCCCGGCGATAGACCGGTACCGAGCGCCAGGCGCTCCCCATCCAGGCCCGCTGCTCACCGGCCGGTCGCGCCGGTCGGAGCTCCGCCTGGCCGCCGGTGCGTACGGCCCCCTGGCCTGCATCCTGATTCCCAGACCTCCCGTTGGAAGAATCTTCTGCGCCCTGGGAAGATCCTTCCTCTCCCGGCATGGTTCCCAAGGGCTTGGAAGGCCGGGACGAGGCCACCACCCGCAGCGATTCCACCTCCACCGGCCGATCCTCCGGCTCGTAGCCATAGACCTCCCGGTAGGCGGCTTTGAAAAGCTCCAACAAGGACTCCCCCCGCTCCACCGCCACTTCCAGGGAGCTTTCCTGGCCAACAAAGCGCAGCGATGCCAGCCGCCGACGGATCTCCACCTGATCGTCCTCGAAGCCTTCCCCCACTACCTGCCGCCGAGCCTCGGCGCCGAGGGTGGCGAGACGCTCCTCCAGGCCCGCCGCCACGTCCGCCAAGGGCTGCAGCACCTGGGCCTCGGCAAAGCGCTCCACCACCGCCGAGGAGAGCCCCCGGGCGCTGAGCAGGGCCGCATCCTCGGGCACCAGCACCCGTTCCATGCCCAGCACCGAGGCCACCGAGCAGGCGTGCTGGGCACCGGCGCCGCCAAAAGCCACCAGGGTGTAGTCCCGGGGGTCGTAGCCGCGGCGCACGGAAATGGCCCGGATGGCCTCCGCCATGCGCTCGTCGGCAATGTCCAGCAAGCCCTGGAGCAAGGCTTCCAGCGGCGCCCCTCCCTCTGCCTCCGGCGAAGCTCCAGTTCCCGCTGCCACCTTCCGGGCCAAATCTTCCGCGGCCTGGCGAGCCGCCTCCTTCTCGATGGGGATCTCGAAGCCCCGGGGGTCGAGGCGACCCAAGAGGAGGTTGACGTCGGTGAGGGTCAAGGGGCCGCCGGCGCCGTAGCAGGCCGGGCCCGGGTCGGCACCGGCGCTCTCCGGCCCCACCTGCACCCGGCCGTCGCGGAACCCGCACACCGAACCGCCGCCGGCGGCGACGGTCTCGATGGCCAGGGCCGGAGCCAGCAGGCGGGCGCCCCCCACCTCGACCTCGTAGCGGTACTCGTAGGCGCCGTCGCATCGGGAAACATCGGTGGAGGTGCCCCCCATGTCGAAGGCCACCACCCGGGGGAAGCCGGAACGCTGCCCGGCCTCCGCCGCTCCCACCACCCCGCCGGCGGGGCCCGAGAGTAGGCTGTCCTTGGCGCGGTAGGAGCCGGCGCTCACCAAGCCTCCGGCGCTGGTCATCACCAACAACCGGGAACCGACCGCCAAGGCCCCTTCCACCCGCTCGACGTAGCGCCCCACCACCGGCGCCAAATAGGCATCCACCACCGCCGTCTGCGCCCGCGCCAGCAGTCCGATGCGCGGCGCCAGGCGCGCCGAGGAGCTGATCCAACGAGCTCCTCCGCGAAGCAACAGCTCCTCCACCCGCAATTCGTGATCCGGCTGCCGAAAGCTGTGGGCGAAGGCCACGGCGAAGCTCTCCACGCCGTCCTCCAGAAGCTCGCCCAGCACCGATTCCAGGCCCTCCAGATCCAACGGCTCCAGCACCGAGCCGTCGGCGGCACGGCGCTCCGCCACCTCCACCACCCGTTCATAGAGGGGCCGAGGCCGCACCACGTCGAGGGCGAAGAGGTCCGGCCGCTGCTGGGTGCCGATCTCCAACAGATCGCCGAAGCCGGCGGTGATCAGCAGGGCGGTGCGGCTGCCCCGGCGCTCCAGCAGAGCGTTGGTACCGCGGGTGGTGGCCAGCCGCAGCTCCACCGGCGGCAGCGGCCGGCCGGCACCGGTGCCGGTGACCAGCCGCGCGGCCAGGATCGGTGCCTCCTCCGGCGAGCGGATCTCGAAGCCGGCACCAGCGGAGACCGGCGGCGCCGCTCCGGCTGGCCATTCCACGCCGAGCTCTCCGGTCTCCGGATTCCAGCCCGTCACCGTTCCCTCGCCGCCGCCGTCCAGGAGGCGCAGGGCGTAGCCGGCGAAGAAATCCTTCGGCAGCGGCCAAGGCTGCTCGACTCTCAAAGCCTGACGCCCGGTGGACCAAGAGGCGACCCGCCCCCGCAGAGCGCTGGAGCTCAGCACCTTGGCCCGCCGCAGCTCTCCATGGGGAGTGACGGCGAGGCAATCGGTGAAGGTGCCGCCGGTGTCGATGAACAAGCGCCAGAGGCCACTGCGGCGAGGATCGTGAGTCATGATGGGTAGGGAGTGTAGAGCCACCGCTCCCCGAGTGCCAGGGCTCCAGATACAGCGACGGCGGCGAGAAACCTCGCCGCCGTCGTCAGAGTCCGCCCGCTAGCGAGCGGGAACTAGCAGAGGGAAATCCCTCAGGCCACCATGCTGCGCAACATCCAGGCGGTCTTCTCGTGCAGCCGCATGCGCTCCACCAGCAGGTCGACGCTGGGCTCGTCGGTGGCCTTGTCGGCGCTGGGCAGCACCGAACGAGCGGTCTTGACCACCGCTTCGTGGCTTCTCACCAGACGCTTGACCATCTCCTCGGCGGCGATGCCCTCTTCCTTCTCCTGTTCGATGGAGGTGAGCTTCTGGAACTCTTCATAGCTTCCCGGCGCCGGGAAACCCAGAGCCCGAATGCGCTCGGCGATGACGTCCACCGCCTCCGCCAGCTCGGTGTACTGCTCCTCGAACATCTGGTGCAGGGTGTTGAACATGGGCCCTTCGACGTTCCAATGGTAGTTGTGGGTCTTGAGGTAGAGGGTGTAGGAATCCGCCAGCAGCTTGGAGAGACCGTCGGCGATTTCTCTGCGATGGGCTTTGTCGATTCCGATATCGATTTTCATGCTTGGCTCCTGACTCGTATAGATCGCTAGTAATTCTTTGTAGGAGGGACGGTGGGCAAGCCGCCATCCCTACTCCAAGTTTAATGCAAACTACGTTCCGGAGCCGAAGGCCGTCGACGCTCGATCGTAGGCCGGCAGCTAACAGCCCGTGGCAAAAGTCAGACGCCAGCGAGAGCGAGCAGTTTTTTGCCGAATCAAGGCCGGAAAACCGCAGGCGATGCGGGTATCGGCGAGGTTTTCGAACGAAGATTCGGCGGAAAAGGACCGCTCGCAGCGCGGCTCGACTTTTACCACGGGCTGCTAACCCCGCTCGCCCTTGGGCTGGACGATGCGGGCCATCCCCTCGTCCCCCCGCTCAGCGGCGTCCAGGCGGCGGGCCAGGGCGCGGGTCCGGGGGTTCTCGGGGTCTCGCTTCTCGGCGCGGCGGAGCCATTTGCGCGCCTCCTGGGGCCGATCCAGGTGATAGGCGAGGATGCCCATGGCGGCGTAGGGCTCCGCCAGCTCACCGTAGAGACTGAGGGCTTTGCGGTAGTAAGTCTCCGCCGCCTCGATCTCTCCCCGGCGCAGGTTCAAATCCCCGAGATTGAGGTAGTTGAAGGGATTGCGGTCCCCCAGCCGCTGAGCCACCCGCACCAGCTCGTCGGCCTCGGTGCTGCGTCCCTGGAGGCGCATGAGGGTGGCCAGGTTCTGATAAGCGGAGATGGTCTGGGGATTGACCTGCAAAGCCTTGCGGTAGGCCTCCTCCGCCGCCTCTTGGTCCCCCATGCGGCGCAGCACGACACCGTAATTCACCCAGGCGTCGGGCAGCTCGTGGTCGAGGGTGACGGCGGTGCGCAGCCACTCCACGGACTGCTCCAGATTGCCGTGACGCATCTCCTCGGCACCGCGGTTGGAGTAGTACATGGCCAGGGCCCGGCGATCCTCCAGCTTGGTGACATAGCGATAGTCGGCGTCGGGGCCGACGCTGTACTCCAGCACCAGAGGATCCGTGGGAACGCCATAGCCGGCGGTGACGTGACCGGAGAGGACGATGAGGTCCTGGTCCCGCTCGAAGGTCTCGGCGTGGTTGACGTCCAGGTAGTAGGCGTCCATGCCAGCCTCCCGGGCCAGCCCCACGAAGAGGTGAGTGAAGGACAGGCAGTTGGCCAACCGCGAATCGAAGACCTCCGAGGCGGTGGGCGTGAAGCCGGAGTCGTAGCGCACTCCCAGAGCCTCCCCGTCCTCGTCCAGCAAATAATCCAGCAGGATGATCAAGCGTTCCTTCGACGAGCCGGTGGCGGGGACCACCGTATGCACCCACTCGCGCATCTCCGGCGTCAAGCGGTATGGCTTGATCAGCTCCTCCGGCTCGAAGCCCAGGGACCGCACCTCGCGGTTGAGCTTCTGATCCCGGTATTCGGCGATCTTGCTCACCCCGTCGGCACCGGTGCTGGCGCAGCCGGTGAGCAAGAAGAGAACCGTGAGGGCGGAGAGCAGAGCCCCCAGGGAGCCGAGGGGGCTTCGGCGACCAGTGGCGCGAGCGGCCAGCGCCCGTGGGGGCCGAGACGAGGCTCGGCGGCTAGAGCGAGAGGTGGAACGAGGAGAACTGTTCATGCGCTGGAAGACCCTCCTTGGCAGTCGGGCGGCGCCGCCAAACCCTCAAACGCCACGGCCGGGAGCGCCGCAACGAGGAGCTGATGTCACCGCCGGAGTCGCTGACGGGATGATAGCAATCCATGCCGGCAATGCCTCATCCTCACCGGCTTTTACGTAGGCTCCCCCACCCGGGTTTTGCCAGTGTTGCAGAATCTCTGACGGATGACGGCTGCTCTGCGGCTCAGCGGCTCAGCGGCTCAGCGGCTCAGCGGGGGGCTCTCGACCTGGGAGCGCTGGCATCCTGCCGGCCTCCCATGCTGCACCAAGGACCATGGCGAGTATGGTTCGGGATCAAGCCAGCGGGGCTTGTAGTAAGCTCCGCCCTTCCCGGTGGCCTAGCAGCTCTCGGTGCAGGGAGCCCGTCGCCACGGCCGCCGGTGATGAGGACACGGTGGGAGGAGATTGACGTGCGCGTGCTCAAATTTGGCGGTTCGTCCGTAGCATCCCCGGAGCGGGTGGAGGCGGTGGTGGCCATCGTCCGCAAGGCTCTGGAAGCCGGCCCCGTGACGGTGGTGGTCTCGGCCTTCGGCGGAGTCACCGACACCTTGTTGGCGGCGGCCCAGGCGGCGGCCCAGGAAGCCACCCAGAGGACTTCTCGAGGCCAGGCCTCGCCGGCGGCCGACGACGACAGCGACGCCGCCGGTGGCTGGCGGGGCCGCTGGGAGGCCTTGGCGCAGCGTCACCGTCAGGCCGACGAACGATCAGCCGACGAGGCGGAACAAACCCTCGCCGAGGACCGCGAACAGCGCCTGGAGGAGCTCCACGATCTACTCCACGGCATTTCCCTGGTGGGCGAGGTCAGCCCCCGCACTCTCGACAGCGTGCTCAGCTACGGCGAGCGCCTTTCCGCACCGACGGTGGCGGCAGCCCTGCGCCGCGCCGGCGTCGACGCCGAAGCCTGCGACAGCCGGCCCCTCATCGTCACCGACGGTACCTTCGGCAACGCCCAGGTGGATCTCGAGAGCACCTACCAACGCCTGCGGGAGCACTTCTCCAACACCGGCCCCAGGGTCGGTCGAGTACAGGTGATGACCGGCTTCATCGCCGCCACCGCCGCCGGCGAGACCACCACCCTGGGCCGCGGCGGATCCGACTACACCGCATCCCTGATGGGGGCCGCTCTGGATGCCGACGCGGTAGAGCTGTGGACCGATGTCGACGGCGTCATGAGCGCCGACCCCCGCCTGGTCCCCGGGGCCCGGCCCATTCGCCGTTTGAGCTACGAAGAGCTCATGGAGCTGAGCCATTTTGGCGCCAAGGTGGTCTATCCCCCCAGCGTGCACCCCACCCGCAGCGCCGGCATCCCGCTGTGGATCCGCAACACCTTCCATCCCGAAGCCCCGGGCACCCGGGTGGACGACACCCTGGGCCGACAATCCGAAGGCAGTGAAGCCAGCCGTCCACCGGTGCGGGGCATCACCTCCATCCAGCGCTTCGCTCTGCTGCGGCTGGAGGGCGACGGCATGGTGGGCGTGCCGGGCATCGCCATGCGCCTCTTCGCCGCCCTCGCCCGGGAGCGCATCAACGTCATCCTCATCACCCAGGCTTCCAGCGAGCACTCCATCTGCATCGGCATCTCGCCGGAGTCGATCCCCAGCGCCGTCCGCTGTCTGGCGGAAGAATTCGCCCTGGAGCGCCGTGCCGGGCTGGTGGACGAGCTGGTCGTGGAGGACAACCTGGCAGTCGTGGCGGCGGTGGGCACCGGCATGCGCGACCGCCCGGGCATCGCCAGCTCGGTCTTCGGCGTGCTGGCGGAGCGGGACATCAACGTCCGAGCCATCGCCCAAGGTAGCTCCGAGCTCAATATTTCGGTGGTGGTCTCGTCCCGGGACGAAGCCCGCGCCGTCCGCGCTCTCCACAGCCGTTTCTTCCAGCCCCTGCGGCGGGTGGACGTGCACCTGGCGGGGGTCGGCCGGGTGGGCGCCGCCCTGCTCACCCAGCTCGCCCGCAGCTCTCAGGAGATCGCCCGCCGTCGCGGTTTGGAGCTGCGACTGGTGGCGGTAGCCAACAGCCGCGGCGTTCTCGGCGACCCCGCGGGCCTGGACCCCGCCACCGCCGCCGAGGAGCTGGCCCGGCAGACCGCCGCCGGCGAAGAGCTCCGGCCCTTGGCGGAACATCTCGAGGATCTCGCCCGCCGGCCGCGGCCGGCGGTCTTCCTCGACTGCACCGCCGACCCAACTCTCGGCGCCCTCTATCGCCCCCTGCTCGAGGCGGGAGTGTCGGTGGTGACCGCCAACAAGCACCCCTTCGCCGGCCCCCTGGACCAGCGCCCTCCCGCCGGGCCGCTCTACCACGAGGCCACCGTCGGTGCCGGTCTGCCGGTGATCGGTCCGCTCCGAGATCTGGCGGACAGCGGCGACGGTCTGCAGGCGGTGGAGGGCGTGCTCTCCGGCACCGTGGGCTTCGTCCTCAGCCGCCTGCACGACGGTGCCCCCTTCAGCCAGGCGCTGCGGGAGGCCTACGACCAGGGCCTCACCGAGCCGGACCCGCGAGAGGACCTGGAGGGCGGCGACGTCGGCCGCAAGCTCCTGATCCTCGCCCGCCTGGGGGGCTTCGACCTGGAGCCGGAGGAGGTGGTGGTGGAGCCTCTACTGCCCGCCGACGGTCCCTGGAGCCAGCTCACCCTGGAGCAGCTCTGGGAGCGGCTGCCGGAGCTCGATCCGGTCTTCGCCCAGCGGCTGGAGGAGGCTGGAGATTCGCGCCTGGTCTACCTGGCCCGCTTCGACGGCGAGCGGGCCACCGTCGGCCTGGAGGCTCTGCCCCCGCAGCACCCCGCCGCCTCGCTGCGCGGCACCGAGAACCTGGTAGTCCTCAAGACCGGTCTCTACGACCGCGAGCCCCTCATCGTCCGCGGCCCCGGCGCCGGTCCGGCGGTCACCGCCGGCGGCGTCTTCGCCGACCTGCTGCGCGCCGCCGCAGAGTGGCGTAGCCCCTGAAAGCGAGTGGCGCAGCCACTGACGACTCGTTAGGCTTGAAGCTACCGAGCCACTCAACACTCATCCCCCCAAGGTGATGCCATGACCGCCTCCAAGAGTTCTTCCCGCACCGTCCCCGACGAACGCATCCCTGTCGCCCTCCTCGGTGCCACCGGCAGCGTCGGCCAACGCTTCATCGAGCTGCTGTCGGACCATCCGTGGTTCCGCCTGGCGGTAGTCACCGCCTCCGAGCGCTCCGCCGGCCGGCCCTACGGTGAGGCCGCCCACTGGCTGCAAAGCTCTCCCCTGCCGCCGGCGGTGGCGAAGATGACGGTGCGCCCCACCACGCCGGACGCCGTCGCCGACTGCGCCCTGGTCTTCTCCGCCCTCGACGCCGCCGCCGCCCTGGAGGCCGAGGCCGCCCTGGCGGACGCCGGCCATTGGGTGGTATCCAACGCCAAGAGCCACCGCATGGCTCCGGACGTCCCCCTCCTGGTGCCGGAGATCAACCCCGAGCACCTGGAGCTGGCGGCCCACCAGGACCGCTCCGGCGCCATCCTCACCAACCCCAACTGCTCCACCATCGGCCTGACCCTGGCCCTGGGCCCGCTGGACCGGGCCTTCGGCGTCGAGCAGGCCCACGTGGTGACCCTCCAGGCCCTGTCCGGCGCCGGAGTTCCCGGCGTGCCCTCCATGCAGGCCCTGGACAACGTGGTGCCGTTCATCGGCGGCGAGGAGGACAAGCTGGAGAACGAGCCGGCGAAGATCCTCGGCCGCTACCGGGACGGCGCCATCGAGCCCCACCGGATCCGCGTCAGCGCCCACGCCAACCGGGTGGCGGTGGTGGACGGCCACACCCTCTGCGTTTCCGTCAAGCTGCGGGACGAGGCCTCGGAGGACGAAGTCCGGGAAGCCTGGGAGAGCTTCCGCGGCGAGCCCCAGGACCGCCGCCTACCCAGCGCGCCGGAGCAGCCGGTGCACTACCTGCCGGAGGACGACGCTCCCCAGCCGCGGCTGCATCGGGACCTAGACCGCGGCATGGCGGCTTCCGTGGGCCGCCTGCGGCCTTGCCCGCTCCTGGACTACAAATTCGTCACCCTCTCCCACAACACCCTGCGGGGTGCCGCCGGCGGCGCCTTGCTGGTGGCGGAGCTGGCGGCGGCCCGGGGGCTGATCCCGGGCCTCGATGCGAGCCGCCTCGACGCCCAAGAGCGCCCTGAGGACTAGACCCCCAAACTGAGCAGCCCAGACTGAGCAGCCCAGACTGAGCAGCCCAGACTGAGCAGCCCAGACTGGGAAGCCGTTACCGAGAGCCCATGACCGAGAGCCCAAGCACCGTCCGCGCCTTCGCCCCCGCCACCGTCTCCAACGTCGGCTGCGGCTTCGACGTTTTCGGCTTCGCCGTCGAAGGCCTGGGAGACGTGGTGGAAGCCCGCAAGCGCTCCGCGCCGGGGGTGGAAATCCTCGACGTCACCGGCGACGGCGGAGTTCTGCCT